>JAPCJU010000044.1 GCA_027886795.1 Nitrososphaerota archaeon
AGCTCGCTTGGTCCGCTAAAACTCATAATCAGATATTCTATCCCGGCAGCTCTGAACTCTTCTACCTGCGATCGTATTTGATCCGGATTTCCGTAGATCATTGCTTCCTTCAACATTCCCGGCGGCATCATCTTTGACATTTCAGCGGCACGTTTTTCGACGGCGTCTCCGTCAGAATCAATCATAGTCTGGGTGAGTTTTGTCTTCAATATTGAATCATAGTCTCGTCCAACGGCCTTGCAGTGCTCGCGCAAGATCGCCAGCTTCTTCTTGACTGTTTCAGGAGATCCGAATAGATTGCACGCGTCTCCGTGTTTTGCGACAGTTCGGAGGAGCATTTTTTCTCCCGCGCCCCCAATCAGAATCTTGGGATGCGGCTTCTGGATTGGTTTTGGGTTGCATAGCGCGTTTTGAAGTTTGTAGTACTTGCCGTCGAAATTCACCTTGTCTTCAGTCCACATTTTTCGTATGATTTGAACTGCTTCGTCCAGCCGCTCGAGCCTTTCACTCGTTGGTGGAAACGGGATCCCGTACGCCCTTGCTTCTTCGTCATTCCATGCCGCGCCTATTCCCATGAATAGCCTCCCCTTGCTCAGGACGTCCAGAGTAGCTCCAACTTTTGCGAGGATCGATGGATGCCTGTAAGAGTTCCCTGTGACGAGGGTACCCAGTTTGATTTTCGAGGTCATTCCAGCAAGCACGGAAATCGTCGTCCATCCTTCGAGCATCGGCTCCTCAGGTCTTCCGACGTACGGTATCTGATGTAAGTGGTCCATGACCCAGAAGGAATCATAACCCAAAGTTTCTGCGCGATTTGTTAACGTCTTGAGCGTATCGACGACCTGAGCGCCCTGCCCGTCGTAGGAATAGTTGGGATGCTGAATTCCGAATTTCATATTCGCCAAAGCTTCTCTTCTCCTATGTAATTCAAATTAGAAGAGTTTGGAGCGAATAAACTAACCGGGCTTAAGCTTCATCTTACCCGCGAGACTCAAAAGGAGTCTGAAGCACTCTTGCAGAAGTTTCTACGAATGAAACTCAGAATTACAAATTAAAAGCCGTCAGAAAACAGAATTTCCGGATATGGATCTTGTCGGGGGCGATTGAAATCCATCCCAGTTATTCTCTTTGTCCCATCCTTGAGCCATGAATCGAAAGGATCTGCGGATTGGCTAAAGTCAGACAATGCTTTCTGAACATCATCCGCCTCCATGAATACAATCAGCGTGCTGCTACCGGGAAGCTGCTGCAGGAACCAGCCTTGTCTTTTGATTTTCAACCGCTTTGAACTTTTCTCGAAATCTTTCCTTTTGTTCTTGACTTCGGATGCGAAGTCTCTTGCTTTACCTTCATTGCCCGCGAGGACGGGGAAGGAGAGAGCCACGAATGAGGTCATTGTATGAAGAGATTCCGTTTTCCACGAGGAATATACGCCTTCCGATTTAGGAATATGGTTTTTTTCAGAAGTTTATCTTCGAAAACAAACAATTAGTATAGAGATACAAAATCCCATTAAAATCAAAGAATGCTGATCAAGATTCACGCGACTCCAAACGCAAAACAAGTGAGTGTAATCAAGGTCAGTGAAACTAGCTTCGAAGTGAAGGTCGATGAAAGAGCCGAGGGCGGCCGAGCAAACAAAAGGCTTCTCGAAATTTTATCCGATTACTTCAAAGTTCCTAAATCAAAGATCAGTATCGTAAGCGGAACAAAGTCAAGAGATAAAATAGTCGAAGTAATTCTAGAGGGAACATCAAATTCGTCGGCTAGTAGTCGCTGATCTTTTCTACTCAGCTGCAGTAGGGAATTATCGTTGGACTAGGGCCCCCCTAGGGGGGATCGCAAGCGGGGGGAGGCAATAATGTCGATGCAATCTTTGTTGAATGGAGCTTGACAAATTACAAATCAAGAATCCCAAATCAAAAATTCTTGAAATAATTCTACTTCTTCGATGAGGTTTATGCAATAATTGTAGGTGAGGAAATGGACTGCCCCAGGTTCCTACCAGTGATTCCAGTGTATAGCCGAACTGGACGGGTTTCGCAGTGCCGGCTTGAACTTTATTCCTTTTGTGTATGCAAGCGGAATTAGAGCAGTCTGCATTATCTTCTCGTAGGGGATCTTGAGCAGTTGTGCAGCATCCTTCTCAAAAGCAAGATGAAAAGTCGTAATCGCGGTTCCGAGCCCCCTCGATCTCGCCGCAAGAGCAAAGCTCCACGCCGCGGGGACTATGGAATACCAGATGCCTGCCTGTTCTGCCGAGGACAGGCCATCAGATCGTCCGGCGTAACACGGGATTACCATGACAGGAACTTCATGAATATGTTCAACGAGATAAAGCGCTGAATCCCTCATTCGAGCTATAGCTCTATACCTGGGATCGTCGCTGCTAGTTGATTTACCTGTCCCACTCGAAAAATACTCTTTCGCTCCCTTTCGATAGAGCTTACCGATCTCGTCCTTCAACTTCGCATCGGTGACCACGACAAAGTGCCAGCGCTGCGCATTCGATCCGCTGGGAGCTTGCAATGCAATCTCGATGCATTCCTCGATCACTTTCTTTTCGACGGGTCGCGTAAGATCGAGTCTCTTCCTCACCGCTCGCGTTGTCATCAAAAGCTCGTCGGATGTCAGATTAAGGGTCATATTGACAGTCAAGATGAATCGTTCCAATAAAAAAGATCACTCAGTTCTACGAAATTGAGTGTACTCTTGCTTACTTTGGAAGGCCTGATGAAAATTCGTCCCCGAGAAATCATTACATGATATCATCAACTGGGTAGAGTGCAGGGCACAGATGCGGACTGGATTTCTCGTGTTAACGATATTCTCCCTGATCTTGATCCTGTTTTCGTCCGGCTTCCATCCGATCTCGTACGGAGAAAGTGCAACCAGAACTCCTATCTCGCATGTGGTGTTCGTGATGATGGAAAATCATAGCTTCGACAACTTTTTCGGAGTTTATCCCACGACGAACGAGACAAACGTTTCATCAACGATTTCTCAGATTCAAAAACCAATCAATTTACTTAATTTGCCGCAACCTCAGTTATCCGAAGTCCCGAACACCACTTTTTTCACTCAAAACCCCGTCGAAGGATTCAGTACCTACCATTCTGACTGGGACAACGGTAAGATGGACGGCTTTGCTCAGCATTCCGGTTCGCAATCACTGACCTATTTTACTTCCGCACAGCTGGCGCTCGAATGGGACTGGGCCGAGGAGTACGGGCTGGGCGACATGTACTTTTCGAGCTCCTTGACGGTTACCGTTCCCAACCGCCTATTCTCCCTCGCTGGTCAGAGTTCAGTGACCGGGGACAACGGACCCCCTCCCTACCTTCCGGTCAACCAATCGATCTTTTCTCAGCTTTCAAACAATGGCGTGTCCTGGGGTTACTACTTGGGTAATCCAGCACATGATTGGTATCCCCTGAATTATTTTTCCGGGATTGATAAGTACTCTCAACAGATCCAGAGCTGGACGAGCTTTTTCTCAAGCCTTTCAAACGGATCGCTCCCTTCGGTTTCGTGGGTCATGCCCGTTGGCGGGGGTGCTTCCCACGTCAGCCAGCATCCCACTGAAAATGTCACGACGGGAGAGTTGTGGCTGGCGAACATTGTAAATTCGGTGATGCAGAGTTCTTACTGGAAAAGTACGGCAATATTCGTCACCTATGATGAAGGAGGCGGATATTACGACCAAGTCCCTCCACCTGTGGTCGGCGGAAACCAGCTCGGGTTCCGAGTTCCCCTGATCGTGATCTCTCCGTACGCAAAGGAGGATTACGTTTCATCCACGCTACTCAACCATGGCTCAACACTTGCGTTCATAGAATACAACTGGAACCTCTCTCCCTTGAACGGTTTTATTGCGAGCTCGAATATTCCGCTAGACTTTTTCGATTTCAACATGAGCTATCCTTATGGCTCGGCGATTAGGGGGCCGATGGTTTCTTCCCAATCAGCAGAATTTCCCCAGCCCTTCCAGATACCCATCAACGAGCTCCCGTACTCAAGATCCGGCAATTCCTCCATTTTGCTTGGCGAAAGCTCGTCAAGTTCGAGTCAATCGATTTCTTCTACAGTTGGAGGACAATCGACATCTTCTCCTACAATTCCAATCCAGATCTTTGAATCCCCCACTTTCCTTGTGGTCGCTTCCGTCGTTGTAGTGATTACAGTCGGGACCTTGATAATAGCGACAAGGCACCGACACAAATGAATCATCAGCCTTTCGGTGAAACGGCGAGAATAATTCTTTTCACCTGTTCCCTAAGCCCGTTGTAGTCCACGCTCCCGGCGCCTAATTTGTCGGGAAGGTGGGTGGGATACAAGGGGTAATAAGCATAAGGAGGTGTTGGATTCGGAACCGGGAGGTTCACTCCCGCGGCCCGGTATTCTTGGATTCGCTGTTTGACTTCTGAAACGGTGCCACAAAGCGTAACTTGCTTTGCCATCTCATCCGGGATTTTCTTGACCGCCCCCTTGACATCGCCCTCCATCATTTTCTTAGAGACCTCCTCAACATTTCCCGAAAAACCCAGATCGCCTAAAATTGTCTGATAAGAAGGTGAAGATCCGGTTGCAACGGTAAATACGGCAACCAGTGGTTTGATCATTTCGAACCTTTCGTCGGAATCGTCGATGAGAGTGGGGAGTCCCAGAGCAACATCGAATTTATCGCTAGAAATATCCCGGCCGGCTCTCTCTGCTCCCTCTTTTAGATTTGGCATGAGATTTTCTTTCACATACTTTACGGAATAGAAGTACCCGAGCACACCATCTGCTACCTCGCCCGCGACCCTCTGCAACTGCGGTCCAATTGCGGCAACGTAAATTGGTATCTTTGGAGACTTTGGTTTCACGGTCAGGACAAATCCCCGGATGTCGAAGATCTTGCCCTTGAAGTAGGTAACGTTGAACGGATTCTCCAAAATCTTTCTCGTTGCTTGCACGTATTCCTTCATCCTCGTGACGGGTCTCTCAAACTTCGCGCTGTGCCAGAGTTCGACGTAAGGTCTTGCCTGGGTTCCCAGGCCGAGGATCGCTCTGCCGCCAGAGAGTTCGTCAAGACCCGCGACGCTCATTGCCATAAGGGCGGGACTCCTACCGTAAATTCCCACGACGCCAGTTGCAAGTTTGACTTTCTTCGTATTCATCGCGGCGGCCGTTGCAAGACTGAACGCGTCTGACCACGTGATCTCTGGCATCCAGATGGAGTCGAAACCATTCTCGTCTGCGAGCTTTGCAAAGTGAAATGTGTCCTCCAGTGAGAGGCTTTCCAGGAAAATTCCGGCACGATCCATTCTGGCAGCGAAGCATCCTGTAGATTTATGTTTTTTAAAGCGCGTCCATTATCTAGAGGTTTTGCCTAGCGACCACTTTTTCCGGAATGATGACGAAAAAAGCGTGGATCTGATCTAAATGAAAAATCAGTCTTGTCCTGACTGTAGACGAAAGGATAGCTTTTGATTCATATTCAATGTGCCATTATCCAAAAAATCTAGAAAAAAATAAGAACTAGAAATCTAGATCTAGAGTGAAGTAGCTATATATTCGGATATACCGGTTTCTGTTAGTCGCTGCTCTCACAGTGAAGGCAATTTCTCACAAAACAACAAAATACTTTGTATTGTCAATCTTAGTTTTTCTTGCCTTCACTAATTTTCTAGCAGTCCACAAGATTCAGGCCTTTGCGCATCCAACTTCTATTTTATCAGCATCTAATCCGATTAACATCACTCTTACATCAACCCAGGTTCTTCGCATCATAGCGCCAGCCTCATCAAACGTGACCTTACTTTCCGTAGTGGGTGGTCAGTACGACATCGGCCTGTATGCCACGGGAGGAAAAAACATACTCCTGTTCACACCGCTACAGGATTCAAATTATTCGATGATATTGAACGTCTCTTCCGGCGGCCAGAACTATGCTCTATTCAGCAAGCAGGGATTGCCGACCGATTCATGGAGCAAGAACGTAACCGGATCTGGAGATTTGATTTTGAACGTTGTTGTGTCGGTAGTTCCTCCTCCAACTACTCAAAATTCAAGCTGGAATCCGCTTTTCGGATTCACCGGAATAAGCTTGGGAGGAATCACCCTTGATGCGACCGATGTTCTGGTTATTTTTGCGTTATTTTCTGTTTCTCTCATTGTTTTGGGAATGAAGTACAGCCATAAGATGCTGTACGGCGGAATTTTCTTTCTCTCATTGATTGGAATGATAGTGATCGGCATCCTAGTAGTCGGACTAATCGTCGGGGCGTACATTGCAGGATTTGCCGTCATAAAATCGTTTTTTGGATTTAGGGCGAGGAGACGAAACCCGTAACCGGGTGAATTGCGATGAGTGTCATACCATCCCGAGATTCGGAGGACGGCCACTGGTGGAAGAAATCCAAGCTATTGAGAGCCACCTACCATCCGCTGCTCATGGCTTCTGATTCCGAATACAGAAAGTGGTACCTGGAATCCTCCAGGTCAGGCAAGAAGCTCTCGAAGAAAATCGTCAGGCAGCAGCTGCTCGATGCGCAGGCGACCGTTGCTCCATTTTCCAAACTGGCATCGACATTCGTGGGATACAACGAGGTCAAGGACGAAATTCTTTCCGCCGTGGAGTACTGGGTGGTCAGGGATGAGGGTTTTAGGAATCTCTGTCCGATGCCGCCGCCGCAGGTTTTCATCGTCAAGGGATCCTCGGGAACGGGGAAGACCTCTTTAGTACATTCTTTAATGTTTGAAGCTTCCGGCAAAGGGGCGGAGCGAGGCGTCCCGGTGTTCGCCCAACTCGTTTCTCCCCACAAGATTTTTGACAAGTGGCTGGGAGAATCCGAGAAAAAAATTGCGCAGGTATTCGACGAGGCATTCAAGCGACCCACAATTTTGTTTATCGATGAGGCGCAGACACTAGCCCGCGAGCAGGGAGATTCTTCGGGAGCTCCCGACAGCGGCGTCCAGGCGTTCCGCGGAGTCCAGACAACCCTCCTTGAAAAGATCAACGAGATGGTCTATCAGGACAGGAGATGCATCCTCATTCTTGCAACAAACGAGTTCGGGTCCGTCATCGAAGCGGTCAGACGGCGAGGCAGCTCCGGAACCATCGATCTTGATACAGAAATCGACAGGCCGATGCTAGTTGAAATTACGAGGAAGAACCTCGAAAAGTACGGCCTCGAAAATCTTGATGCGAACGGAGTCCTCCAGACAATCGAGGCCAAGGTTCGTGCGCTGGGTCATGGCACGGTTACTCCCGCCGATATTTCCAACGCCTTCCAGATCGTCATGGAGAACAAGACAAAACAGGTAAGATCTTCGTACCTCAAGAAACTCTCCAGCGCTCTCGGAAAAGATGCTACCCCCAAACTGCAGGTATCACTGGACGACTTTAGGGAGATCAGCCACCTCAAAGAGTACAACGAAGACAAAAGAAGCGACGAGATGCGCCACATCATCACCCGAATAAAACCAAAGATAACTCTAGACGACGTCGGCGGACTCTCTGGAATAAAGGAGAATCTGTTGAAAGACATCGAGGTCTCACTGAACCCCGAGATGTCAAGGAGAGCTGGGGCGACTCCGATTCGGGGAGTCTTGCTCCACGGCCACCCGGGAACGGGGAAAACCTGGCTCGCGCAGGCTATAGGAGGAGAACTACAGGCGACGATGTACATGATCCGCGGAGCGCAGATCGTAAAGCCGTACCACGGACAGACGGAAAAGATAATCATCGATATTTTCGACGAGGCGAGGAAGAACGCGCCGTCGATCATCATCATCGACGAGCTCGACGCGCTCACGCTAAAGAGGGAGTTAGGCGGCAGCCTCGGCGCGGTAACCACACTGCTCTCCGAGATGGGTGGGTTGAAGCCGCTGGAAGGTGTAGTTGTGATTGGAACGACAAACAAGCTGCAACTCGTGGACGAGGCTTTTCTCCGAGCGGGTCGCTTCGACAGGATTATCGAGGTTCCGCCTCCTAGAAATGACGCCGAGAGAATTGAGATAATCAGGGTCCACCTCAACAAGTGCAGATCGTTCGTCGACGCCTCGGTAACCGAAGAAAAAATACTCGAGCTTTTTGGAAAGAGGACTTTTACGCCAGCAAAGATTG
>JAPCJU010000045.1 GCA_027886795.1 Nitrososphaerota archaeon
TGCTCCTCTCTGGTCATTATCGAGCGCAGCTAAATTTCACGGACAAATCACTCGAACAAGCAGCGTCCTCAGTGAAGCGAATCAACGAATTTGTCGCTCGCCTTAAAGAAAAAATCGCTTCTGGAGTCCGAAATGACGGCGCGATGGAGCTGGAATCAATTACGCTGGTCGAGGATACGAGGAAAAAATACGTCGATGCGCTTGAAAATGATCTCGAAACGCCCTTGGCTCTTGCCGCCGTTTTCGAATTCATAACTCAGGGCAACAAGTTCCTCGATCTCGGAGCTTCAAGCTCGAACGCAATACGGATGATGTATGACTTTATGATTAGTGATTTTGATGGAATTTTTGGCGTTATTGACAAGACTGACGGGCCGGTTCTTTCTGAGCAACAGCTGGAATGGTTGAAAGAAAGAATCACAGCCAGGGGTTCGAAGGACTGGCTAAAATCGGACGAGCTACGCAAGAAATTGCTAGAATCGGGCGTCGAGGTACAGGATACGTCTGAAGGTCAAAAGTGGAGGAGGGTCAAGACGCAGAACTAGACTTGCCTTCCCGACTTGAATATGCCTCATTCTGCGACTCTACCTGAAGCGGAACATCAATGGTGACAGCATTAGATTTCTTCCTTGTCAAATATTTCTCGACTACAACGACAGAGATCGCTGCATAAATTCCCCCTCCCACGAGGTCGATCAAATAATGTTGTCCCAAGTAAATTGTGGAAAACAAAATTCCTATTGTTATAGGGAGTGCAATGAAAGCGAGGCGTAATCTTGATCTGATCATGAAGTAGGAGAACAAAATAGCATACGCCCCATGGAGGCTTGGAAATGCGGCAAATTTGTCCGACTCTATGGCTCTGGAAATCTGAGCGACTCCGTTGAAAAGTCCGGAGAGCGGTCCGCTCGCGTTTCCAATTGAATCCGAGGCGACCCCGCTATACCAAGGAGGGGCGGTCGGCATCAGGACGAAAGTCACGAGCGAAAGGTATGAAGTGAGCAAGAGTGCGTAGACGTATTTGGGATACGTTTTCTTGTCCGTATACCAGAAAAACACTGCTGAGCCGATGACGATCGGAAAGTGCAGGCTGTAGAGAAAGGAGGCAAGATAGGTAAGGTCTTGCGAGCTGAAAGTTGATTGGACGAACCCCGTCAAATTAAATCCCCAGACCGATTGGTCAATTTGCGCCAGCGAAACTACATTGCCCGAATTCGTGACGTAACCAGCAATTCCCTGCAACGCCTCATACGAAAGAAGCAGAGCCAAAAACGGAGTCCAGTTTTTCAAAAATTCTCTGGATCGCCCTAGAAAAAGGATGACTGGGAGGGCAGCGAGGGAGTAAAGCCCCAATGAAAATTGGAATAAAATGCCGAGCCGTATATAGCCCAATAATAAGATGACGATGTAAACGCCCGGCAGAACCCAATAGAGGTTCCTCTGAATCATAAATCTTGATTGCAAGTGACCCGGCTAAATCTCCCTTGAATTCTTACGGATAACTAGGTTCGGAAACCGCTTTTGATTGGGTAATATAGCCATTGCTGTGAAATGTTAAGTAAGAAAATAGGTTTCTAGAAATTCGATAAAATTATCTCGTTCTGAACCTTTGACATATTTTTCATCGGGAATAATGCCTGAATCGAAATTAATAATATTCTAGATCTTAAACTCAAATCAAGATGTTAAGCACCGATTCTGAAAATAATCAGATCGACATTCCTAGGAGATAAACTATTCTTGTGTAATCTTGCTCTGGGAAGAAAGGGACGCCGGGAGCCGGATTCGAACCGACGAGGCCGTAAAACGGCCACGGGCTATCTCATCGTGATTGGGACTCAAGGCATACGCTTCAATGGGTGACTCGTTGTTCCCTGTTGAAACCGCGCAATAGTCCACTCTGCCTTCGGGTTTCGAGTAAATCCCGGCAAGCACGTAAGCTAGCCTTTTCCCGGCGGTCTGGAGTCAACTCGAATAGCCAGCTTAAAATCGTTAGCGTAAGCAAAAAGTGCGAAAGGGAAAGTATTCGGGTCTTAGCACTAGTTTAGAGTGTGAATACCAATCTCATTGAAAAGGAGTCGTCTACAAATTGGCTGAGAGATCCGACGGCTTTCGGTTCCTGGAACATGTAACCGACGCAGAGATCGAAGCTTTTGGCAAGAATCTCGAAGAAGCTTTTGAAAATGCTGCGAGGGCGATTGAGGAAACTATGGTAGATCTCAAATCAATTGCAAAAGATGAAACCAAAGAAATTTTGGTTAGAGGAAAAGACGAAGAGACACTTTTGTATTCTTGGATCGAATCCTTGATTTCATTGCAGGAAACCGACGGTTTGATTTTTTCCAAATTTCTTTGCAGAATCTCCAAGGATGATTCTGGATTTGTTTTACGCGCTACAGCTATCGGAGAAAAATTCAACCCAAAAAAACATGAGCAGAAAACAGCAATCAAGGCTCCCACTTTTCATGACATGAATATCAAACAGCGCGGCGACGGAGTCGTTATGCACTTTCTCGTAGACCTCTAACGTTAAATGCATGCAAAAAGACAGCATCGGGTCGAATTGTCCAGAGTCATTGATCTAACGTCGCAGAATTTTGATAAGATGTTGAAATCTTCGAAGAAATTGTTCGTAGATTTCTGGGCGCCTTGGTGTGGTCCTTGTTTGAAAATGAATCCCGTAGTGGAGCGGTTGGCCAACAAGCACTCTTCAATTACATTCGCGAAAGTGAATATCGACGAGCATCAAGAAATTGCGAATAGGTACCACATAATGTCACTTCCTGCGTACTTGATTTTCACAAACAGCAGTCCAGAGTCAAGCAGGACCGGTTCAACAAGTGAAATTGATCTAGAAAGGATGCTTGACGATGCCACCTCTCTGTAGGATAATTGTACAAAAAGTGTTTACTCGCTCACATTAACGATTGAAAAATCAGCTTACCAAGGCAGACTCTCCCAAGAAAATAACCGTAATCGGCTTCGGACTCATGGGAGCTCAGATAAGTCAGGTTATTTCGCTCGCTGGATACAGAGTACTTGCATACGATGTCGATTCAAAGAGACTTCAAAGCGGTCTCAGTTTAATCCGATCCGGAAAATACGGCCTAGAAAATTCAGTAAGAAATAATCGCATCTCAAAAGAATCGGCCGAAAACGCATTATCCAAGATCTCAACATCGGAATCGCTCGAAGATGTATTGTCTGGGGCTGATTTCATTCTTGAGGCAGTAGTGGAGGATCTAGATACTAAAAGGGGCATTTTTCTCAAGGCATCCCAGATTGCTTCAAAAGAGGCCGTTCTAGCGAGCAACACTTCGACCATCAGCATTACCAAAATCGCCGCAGTGTTAGACCCAGCATCAAAGAAGCGGCTAGTGGGAATGCATTTCTTTAATCCGCCCCAAATCATGAAGCTCGTCGAGATCGTGAGGACAGAAGATACTGGAGTAGAAATTATAGAAAAGGTTCGTGAAGTAGCGGTGGAATTGGGAAAGACGCCAGTAACAGTACTCGACTACCCGGGGTTTGTCGCAAACAGGATTGGGATCTCGGTCTTTATGGAGGCTAGCGACATACTTTCAAAAGGTATCGCCAGCGTTCGCGACATCGACATCAGCATGAGGCTGGGATACGGCTATCCAATGGGTCCATTTGAGTTAGGCGATCTCGTTGGACTGGATTCCAGATTGCGAAACATGGAAGCTCTTTATGATGAAACCAAGGAAGAAAGGTTCAAACCGCCTGAACTTTTGAGAAAGCTAGTGTCTGAGGGGTACCTTGGGGATCGCGGATCTAAAACCGAGAGCAAGGGCGGATATTACGAATACTTTGGGCTAGAGCGGCCCTCGAAAGAGATTGGCAAGTAAAACATGCTAGAGTCAATTCGCGTTATCGAGGTAAGTCATGCCGTCGCAGGTCCCACAGCCTCACAAATTCTCGCTGACTATGGTGCTGAGGTAATAAAAATAGAAAACCCCCTCGGCGGGGATATTTTTCGGGATGTGCCCGGGATGGGGCCGACGATGTTTCTTGCCGTAAACCGCGGAAAAAAGAGTGTTGGAATCAATCTCAAGAGTCGTGAGGGCCTTTCGATATTCTACGACCTCGTAAAAAAGAGCGATGTTGTGATTGAGAATCTGGGCCCCGGCGTCGCAGAAAAGCTTGGAATCACCTACAGAAAAATCAAGAGAGCTAATCAAAGAGTTGTTTGCTGCAAGGTAGAAAGCTTCGGTTCCGGGCCTTTCGAGAAGGTACCGGCTTTTGACCCTATCCTTCAAGCTGCCGTGGGGATAATGTCCACCACGGGGTTTCCTCCAGATCATTATGCAAGGGCGGGCGTGTCGTTAGTCGACATGGCGACCGGAATGCAAGCAGCGTCCGGAGTACTTGCATCGCTTTTGAATCGAGAACTGAATGGCGGAAAAGGATCAGAGCTCAGAGTATCACTCTACGACGCGGCAGCTTACTTCATGTCGTACTGGGTTGCAATGTACGACCTCTTTGGCAGGGATACTTCACCGCTCGGTTCCGGCCATATTTTTGGGGCGCCCTACAATCTGTTCAGGACCAAGGATGGTTTTGTCTATATCGCCGTTGCCAACGACTCGGTTTGGCAGTCATTCTGCAAATCGCTTTCCTTTCAAGATCTATTAGATGACAAGAGATTCCGTCTAGCAAAAGATCGGGTTTCGAAAAAGAAATCGTTAGAGAGTATTATAGCTCGCAGGTTAAGAAAAATGGAATCTGCTCATATTGAAGAAAGTCTGTTGGGTTCCAGAGTACCATTCGGCAAGTTTAACACCGTAAAGACCCTTCTACAAGACCCTCATTTTCTCGGGAAGGGAATAATGAAAGAGTATGAGTATGGCCAAAAACGGTATAGAACGATTGTGAACCCTGTAATCGTGGATGGCTCGCGACTTTCAGCAAGCGGATCGCCGCCCGTCTTGGGAGCCGATACGGAAAAAGTCCTTCGCACCATTCTGGGAATGAATTCGACAAAATTAAGGGAATTGAAAACGAAGGGAATTATCTCTGATCACTGAGAACTATTCAGAGCGGCATTTCGCTTAAATCGCACTGAAACTCCAATTTGTCCGTTCTAATTGTCTAATGAATTCGAAATGATTCTGGCGCAAGAGCAGAGCGTTGTACGCAAGTCTGATGCTGGTGAAAAAATTCAGGGGACGCTTGTCCTAACTGATAAGAGGTTGTTGTTTATTTCTGCCGACAAAGAAGAAGAGCTCGACATGCAATTTGGTGACGGATTGTCCCGGCGGTCGGGAATTCTGCGGTTTGCTGACGTAGAAGACCTGAATCATATTCCAAATTCCCCCAAGAATCTCTCCATTCCAATGAATTCAATCGTATTCGTTTCAGGATCGGAAGGGATCATCCATCCGCCGTCGCTGAAGGTAAATTGGAATGAAAATGGAAAGGGGAGGCACGTAGAGTTTTCCGAGGAAATCATCGGAGGCAGGAAAAAGGATCTTCGAGACTGGGCGAAAGTAATTGATTCATTAAGAAGCGGCAAAATGCAGATCCATAGACCGCAAAATCCGATACCGTCCAAAGACACGCTTGAGGGAAAGATTCTGCAAATCCTGGGTGACATGCAAGACAAGGGTGTCTTTACTATTGAGGAAGAAGTCGAAACTACATTTGGAATAGATCTCGACCCCGATCAGGTTGAATCGGCCTGTCAGAAACTTGTCTCGGATGGGCTTGTTGATGTCATACCCGATCCTAGTGGCGACAAATTTTTCAGGAAACGCTCACCCCTGGGCGAGGACGATCTTTCAAGCTAAACTCGAAGGGTATCGACTCGCGATGCCAGAACATGAATACGTCAATATCAAAGTAGAAATCGAGGGAGACGTCGGACTCTTATTCTTCAACAGACCAACCGCCCTAAACGCGCTCTCCTCCTCCCTGATGCGCGAATTGGTTGATGCGCTGACTCGCTTCGAGGAAAATGAAAAAATAAGATGCATAATAATTACGGGAAGCGACAAAGTTTTCTCTGCGGGGGCAGACATCAAGGAAATGTCCACATGGAACTCGGTTGAGGCGCTCAAACAGGGCAATCTGGAAAGATTTGACTCGCTAAGAAAAATCACAAAACCAATAATCGCGGCGTTAAGTGGATACGCTCTCGGCGGAGGCCTAGAGCTTGCAATGGCCTGTGACATAATCGTAGCTGCCGAGGGAACAAAACTTGGGCAACCTGAAATAAACATCGGAGTTTTTCCCGGAGCTGGCGGGACGCAGCGTCTAACGAGAGCGGTTGGGAAATTCAAATCGATGGACATGATTCTGACTGGAAACACGATCACTGCTGATGAAGCGCTGAACCGAGGGCTGGTTAGCAGGGTCGTTGCAAACGAGCTATATCTTTCAGAGGCAAAGAAACTTGCGCATGAGATAGCGATGAAAGCCCCACTTGCAGTGAAATTAGCTAAACAGTCCATTCTGAAGTCGTTCGATTCGCCGCTATCAGAAGGATTGGAATTTGAGCACCGGAATTTTTACCTGATAATGTCCAGCGAAGATAAGCAGGAAGGGATGAGGGCCTTCATGGAGAAGAGAAAGCCAGTTTATTCCGGTAGGTAAGTGTCATTGAGCTCTGACTCAAAGGATCCAGTTCTGGTAAAGAGGGAAAACGGTGTAGCTTGGATCACCCTGAACAGGCCCGAAGTCTTGAACGCCTGCGACATTGCTACATTAAAGAAACTTAATTCGGTGCTCAAGGAAGTTGAAACCGATCAGTCCACTCGGTGTGTCGTGATCACTGGCAGCGGAAGGGCATTTTGTGCGGGAGCCGATCTTCAGTCGCTAGCTCAGAGAGGAAATGTTTCGCTCGACGATGATCTCAAAGAGGGCTTCAATCCGGTGTGCTCGCGAATCTTCAATATGGAAAAGCCAGTTATTGCGATGATCAACGGAGTCGCCGCCGGCGCAGGAATGGGGATAGCGTTCGCCTGTGATCTACGCATCATGAGCGAAGGTGCAAGATTTGTGGAAGCGTTTGGAAAGGTGGGACTAGTTCCTGACTCTGGCGCGACCTTCACCATGCCGAGGCTCCTCGGAATCACTAAGGCCATGGAGCTTGCTTTTACTGGTGAGGCAATTGACGCTAGTGAAGCAGATCGAATGGGAATAGTAAACAAGATAGTACCAGGGGATAAACTGGAATCTGAGACCCGGACGTTCGCAGAGAAACTTGCCAAAGGCCCTAAAGGTTTAGGACTCTCGAAGAGGGCAATTCACAAAGCTCTTTCGTTGGAGTTTGATTCTGCATTAGAGTACGAGGCGGAGTTGCAGCAGGTCGCCGGATCGAGCGAGGATAACAAGGAGGGTGTCATTGCGTTTCGTGAGAAGAGGAATCCGAATTTTACAGGACGATAGAAACAAAAATCTGGATCTCTAATACATTCTTCGAGAAATTTCGTAGCGGATAGCGAAGAATGCTTTTATCCAATAGTAGAGCTTCTAACGATCAAGCGTCAATGTCTTCAGAGAGTCCAGATTATTCGAAAGATCCGCCTCCAATCGAACTTCCAAATATTTACCCGGTGGAGTGGACGATCGACACTCCGAAACTGGGAGATCTTTACGAGCGGGCAAAGAGGGAAGCTTGGAATCCATCAACGATCAACTGGGAATCGGTTGAACCCAAAGATTACGATGACAGGCAAAAAACTGCGATGGCATACTGGTGGGCACTTTTAGCCAACTTTGAGAATTCGGGTCCTCCGGTCTTCGCAAAGGCCATGATCCACACCTTTGAAATCCACGAGCAGGATCCTGTGAAGAAGATGTTTGCGTCCATCGTCATGGACGAGTGTCGCCATGACGAATGCTGCATGAGGGCATGTAATAGGGTATGTCCGAATTTTTTGCAGGGCTGGAAACCAAAGACAAATTTTGACGAAGACGCTCTGAGGAACATAAAGTGGGTCTATTACAACGGAGCTCGGTACTGGCGCGGTTACAACACCGCATACATGCGACACTCGTGGCCGATCATTTTTTCCTCCTTTATGCTTGGGGAGCGCTGCGCAGCTACTTTGTTCAGCGAAA
>JAPCJU010000046.1 GCA_027886795.1 Nitrososphaerota archaeon
CTTCAACATCTTACCGTACGCATAGTTCGCATCGACAACATTATCATGACCGACCCAGATTCCAAGCCGGTTTCGACGATAGTGCGGTTCTACAAAAGTAACGAGACGCATTTTAACAAGATTTCCAGAGCTCCAGAAAAATAATAAGCGTTGTCATCCTATCACGATCTCTAGGACACTGAAAATAATTTGATAATTCAAGAGATAGTGGCAGCTATTGAAATTGATCTCTAAGAAATTCCAAATATGAAAATGATATTCTCAGATCCTGCCCGGAGTTTCATTATAGGAATTTTAGAGGCGGGAACCTCGCTTTGGACCGTCAAAAATTCAGCTCTCCTGCCAATCGTACAATAGAATTGAGCTTCCTCTCAAGTTGAATCGACTTTGAAAACAGATCCGCAGCCCCCGCTTGCGATCGCACCGAGGGGGGCCCCCTAGGGGGGACCGCATGCGGGGGGAGCTTTATTGGAACCCCTCATGAGATCCGGCCATCCAAAGAGGAATCGAAAGTTGAGGGTTTGAAAAACGCGACTTGAAGGAACAGGATCGCAATTCAAATTGATATAGCCCTGACACCTTGATGAGGGAAAACTCGTCTTGGTTTCCGCAGGCACCTCCACGAAGCCAAACCTCACAGGCAATGTGCTGACGATGGGTCTGACGTCAATGCTTGCGACTTTTGGTAACACGCTTTGGTTTTACTTTCTGCCCGTTTACTACAGCAATGTATTCTCGGCTAGTCCGAGCCAGATATCTGTGATATATGCTGCCTGGCTCACGGCCTCCGCGATCGGTTCCTCGCCGGCGGGAGCTTTAGCTGACTCTATTGGAAGAAAAAAAATCATCGTCTTCTCAAGTTTCGTTTCCGCAGCCGCCATCTTTGTTTTTGCATTCTCTCATAATTTCATTTTGTCCGCCATCGCATTTCCCATCTCGGGTCTGGGTAGTTCGTTCTTCATGGTCTCAAACACACTGATTGCAGAGTCCGTGGAAACTAGGAATCGAGGTTCTGCTTTCGGTATTTTTTCAAGTCTCTCTACTCTCGCTGCGGCGTTCTCTCCAATCATTGGTGGTATCGCAATTTCGACCAATGGTTACATGCCTCTTTTCTTGGTAGGAGGAACTCTGACGCTAGCTGCCGCCGTCCTGAGACTTTTCTATCTGAAGGAAACGCTGCAAACTTCGGATAGGATTCCATCAAAAGGAAATTTTCTCGCTAAGTACAGCGACGCGATCAAGAGCATCGCGGGAAATAGGGTCCTCATAGTTCTCTTGATCGCATACAGTGTGTACAACATTTTCGCAGAGCAAAATTCCTTCATCACGCCGCTTTACGCAACAAAAGCCCTAGGTTACAACACGATTACTACAGGGGCTCTTTTTTCCGTCCTGCTGGCTGTGGTTGCGATCTCAAGATTTCCCTTTGGCAAACTTTCCGACAGAATTGGACGTGAGAAAACTGTAGTGATAAGCTGGGTCGGAGAAATTCTTAGCGTCTATCTTTTTGTCTTTGCAACATCACCTGGGATCGCAATTTTGGGAATCGGCGTCTGGATGCTGTTTGGGGTGATGGACGCTCCGGCAATTAACGCATGGGTAGCGGAGGCCTCCGAGTCTAGGCACCGGGGTCTGTCGATGGGAGTCTTTTACACATTAACTTTCGTTCCGACAATTCCAGCGCTTATTATAAGCGGTTACTTGTTTTCCATCCGTCCACAGTTTCCGTTTTACGCAAATACGGTTATTTCAGTTGTCGCGCTTGTCCTCTTGATCGCATTCACCCGGATCCGTCGAAATACCAAACCATGAGTTCAACTAATCTAAGAATCAAGAAAAAATATTTTTGAAAGATCCTGTGTCTCGAAATCTGAAGTCGGGCGCTTACAATGCAATGATTGATTTATACCTCAGAATTATTTCGAAAGGTGAAACAAGTTTTGAACGATCAATCCTTCGGAGGTTTGGAACAGATTCAGCTGGAGTCCAAGAAATATCGATTCGTGGCTGATGGCACCATGCCTGTTTTAGATATCGAAATTAAACCGGGAAAGACCGATGCCTCGGATCAAGTAGGAAGCGAAAAACTGACTTTGGAGCTCTATCACCCGATGTCAGGAGAGATTTTTGAGGCAAGATTCAAGAAAGGCAGATTAGAAGTTGATCGGGATGGTTCCGTTACCTATTTTACTCGAGGCGAACACAAGGTAAACTTTTCCATATTCCTTTCCCGAAACCTTTCAATTTCGTTAAGCGATTCGGGAATTGTGGAAATAAGATCTCCTTCGAAAATTCTCTCGGTGAAAAAAGACATCAGTCGGAGGAAAAGATCTAAAGTTAATGTAACGTCTGATTCCGTAACAATACAACTCGAATAAATTATTGACATGCAATGTCGGGGATAAAATATGGATGAAAAATTATTCGAGACTTTAGAAAAAGGAGAATTGACGTGCGTCGTGTGCAAGCTCTTGATTCCGTTTATTCCCAAGAAAGGTCCAAAATATACTTGCCCAAGCTTCACTCTTGTGAATGGGAAACCAGTTTGCTATTATGACTATCATCCTGAAGACTACGACAAGACGAATCGAAAGAAATGACATTTCCTTTTAGGTAATCTTGTTTCGGTATAGGTTCAAGGGTTCTTTTTTATACCCTGAAAATAGATTATTGAATTGATGCCGAACATCGAAGACCTGTTGAGACAAAACTCATCGGTTCGATTTGCTGCAATCATCGGTCCAGACGGAAAGATGATTAAAGGTGGCATGCGGTCCGAGACAAAATCATTGGAACCGGCATCAAAGGCAGAGCAGTTGTACCTCCAGTGGACGACGATGCATCGATCTGGCAGAGACTGGAACAAATATTTAGGCAGACGGCGGTATATTCTCGACAAGAGAGAACTGGTCCACGTTTACACTTTCAATCTGGACGATGAGAATATTCTCCTGGTTTCAACTGATCCAGTTGGAACATCCGACATTGGAGATTCAATTTTGGAACTCTTGGCGGAGACTCCAACCAATAGGGCAAAAACTAGAAAGTAATGGTTCCCTTTTTCCCGAAAATTTAGTCCCATCCTCATATCTGGGCTATTTGCAGAATTTCGAAGATGCTCAATTCTGAAAATAGATCAATTCTTTCGAAAATGGATGCGCTTGAAAAGGACTTTCGAATTTCTCAATGAATATGCCTAGTTGGAAGGATGTCAGGCCTGCTTGGCTGTTAGCCTTCTTGATACTACTCGGATGGATGATTGGAATTGTAGGAGATCAATTCAAAGTCTGCCCCGGATCTTTGCCATCCATTTGCCGTTCTGCGACTTATTTCATGGCTCAGAATAATGCGATCGTCGCTTACCTCGGCCAGTATTTCCAACTTTTCACTTCTATTTTCGTTACCGACTCTCCCCTCGATGCCGGTTTCAACGCAATCGCAGTTCTGGTAATTGATCGTCTATCCGAGGACACTCTCAACAAATCGAGATATTTTCTGATCTTTTTCTTCACTGCGATTGTGGGAAACTTGTTCACACTGATACAGGGGCCTTACTATCCGGCGAGTGCAGGGGCGTCGGGTGGAATCTTCGGAATTATTGCCGCCATCTTTTCGTATTCATGGTCCAAGGAACATAGAATTGAAACCACAACTCTGATCTTCTTTGTTTTCGTCTTCCTCGGCAGCAGTTTTCTGATACCTGATGTAAATTGGGTGGCTCATTTAGGCGGGGCGATTGGAGGATTTGTTTGCGGCCCTCTTCTTTATCTCAGTTTGAAAAATAAACAATCTGACGTTCTGGAAGCTAGCAGGTCAACTCAGTTAACAAACCTCGCGACGGGTGGCTTGATCGCCGTCGCTACCGTGTTTTCGATAGTACAGTTCACCCTTTTCGTTCATTGAAGCCTCCCAAGAACGAAAATATCAGACTCGATTCAGGTATTCATGACGCCTTGACTTTGCATTGTTCGTTTCTTGGGTGACAGGAATCTAAAGGCTAGGACTGCTCCCACAGAGCTCAATATGATGTTCAATACGATATCTGTTGACCAGGCAATAGTCAGCGCTTGCGCAGTTTGCCCAAAAAATCCAGGCGTTGCGTAGGTCAAGATACCGAGAGCAACAATCGATTCTGCTAGTCCGCTCACGGCGGCACCGATCACCAACCTGGATCGCGATCTGGCGGATTCGCTGTAACTTGCTCCCAGAAGGAGAACAATGTCAAAAACCAATCCGGAAACAAAAGTCGAAGGCAAAAGATATGGCGCAGGCGATGGGACTATTAGCGCGAACACAAGCCCGGATACTAATCCCATTGATGTGGCACTCCATTTCTTCCCGGTTCTCAAAATTACCGCCGTCATCAAGATACCACGAAGGAAATGCTCCGGATATCCGAGCTGAGATATGAAAGACGCGAGCCCTGAAGTCACGATGTATAGTGCGGAAAACAGCCCGATAATGGCAATCGCGCGGGAAGAAGAAATTTGAGCTTGTAATATCAAAAGGTCTTTTCGGACCCTAAGCCCGGAATTCGACCTTGATTAACTTTTGTGTTATCATTGAATATTTGTTAGGATAGTTGTGGAAAATACAACTCTAATGATGTCACAAAATCTTGGTTAAGTCAAATCATGAAATTCCGCTTTTCTTACTTGTTCTGTCCTCTGGATTTTAATAATGTTGAAAAGAGAATCGATTCGAGTTCGTTCTCCCGTGCTTGCATGTCGAATCTTTTGAAGTGTCCTAATTGAAAAGCGATTTGGAGAGAAAGCCTTCAGACTCGACCTGGATGCCAAAAAAGCTCCGCCAGTTGCTGAATGAGCCTCTGTATGCCAGCGTTATGATGGCAACGGGCGTCTTCTTTCTGGTAAGCATTCTAATACATTTTCCAATCGCAAACTCGCCAGAATTTTACAGCGACTTTCTCGGCTCCTTCTGGGGAAGGATGGTAGGGAATACACAGATCCACGAAGTAGTTGTCGGGATACCCTACGTTACCTACATGTTTGAGTATCCCCCAATTTGCGGTTTGATTCTGTGGTTGGGCGGATGGGCGAGCGGCGGAAGCCAGACGATCTTTGCCGCCGTAGAGTTTGGCATCTTACTCCTCTTCACGATTTTGACTTCGCATGTCGTTTACCAGTTTCTCGGATACCTCAAATTAGACCACAACAGACAGCTCTTATTTTCTATCTTCGCACCTTCTCTATTGTTCTACGGCGCGTATAATTTTGACATCGTCCAAACTTTCTTCGTTGTGGCTTCTCTCTATTTATTTATGGCAAGACGTCAGACGAAACTGAGCGCCCTGTCGCTCGGCCTCGCGGTCGCCACGAAATTATCTCCGGCTATTCTGTTACCCTTGTTCTGGCAGGAACTTCCCGGCAGAAAAAGTAGAATCACATATTCCGCAGTTATGGGTGGGACGATCGCCGCGCTGAATGTACCTTTCATGCTCGCGAATTTCAGTACATGGCTGGCTGGTTACACGTTTTTGAAGAACTGGGGTCTGGAAGACAGTTTCCTTGTTTGGATTTTCAATAACTCCGACAGTTGGGGCCTCGCGAAAGACATAAGCTACGTCTTGCTCGGAGCATCCGCACTTTCAGTCTATATCTTTTTCAGACACAAGCCAATGCTTGTTAGAGCGTTCATGCTGCTCGGGATGTTCATTTTGTTTTCCTACATAGCAACTCCTCAGATGAATCTCGATCTTCTGCCGCTTTTTTCGATCGTGCCGTTGATTCCCCTGTCCCTCTTTTATCTCTACGAACTAACGGACGTTGGGATGATCGTTTTTTGGTTCGTCTTCAATAATCCTACATTGCCTGGAATACCGCAGACTTTTGCCCTCTTGCGGCAGATTTTTTTGGCCGCGATGATAGGCATCCTCGGATTTTCAAAAAAGATTTTGAATACTGAGTAGATCATTTTTGGCGAAAGACGAATCGAGCGACGCTCCACCTAAGAAGGATGAGATAACTTCGACTACGCCAGAATCTGTTGCAACCGTTTCGAGTGAACATCCGTCTGCCTTAACTGAACCACTGACTGATCAGATTAAGAATTATCTCTGGAATAGTTTTGCCTCGTTCAACATCGGTCATCTTCTGCTGCTTCTCCTGGGACTGCATCTATTCGCGATGTCATTTCCGAGTGCAAGCGACCAGAAGGTTTTCGATGAGGCTTACTACACTCAGGCGGCCAAGGATCTATTAAATTTCGTTCCCAGCAACTTGGAACACCCCTTCTTCGGTAAGATTTGGGGTGCCATCGGAATCTATCTTTTCGGCAACGATTTCTTCGGCTGGAGAATCTTCTATGTTCTCATCGGCGTGGCTAGCGTCTGGGCGTTGTATGAGCTTGCTCTAGTTTTCTTCTCGAAGGAGAAGGCACTGCTGGCCGCATCACTGCTCGGATTTGAGACACTCTTCTTCATCCACACTTCTCTGCTTCTGCTCGAGGGACCGCCGATTCTTTTTGCTCTTCTAGCATTTCTGGCTTACTTCAAAAAACACTACTATCTTTCGGCGATTGGTTTCGGGCTTTCAGTCTTGAGCAAGGAGTGGGGAATCTACTTCGTCGCCGCTCTATTCCTTTACCACGTATGGGCAACCAAACGCATTCCATTTTCGAAATTACTTTCGGGAAGGTCTTTGAAAACCCTCGTGGCATTTATCATCATCGTGGTGGTCGTGGTCGGCGTGCCGTTGCAGATTTACGATGTCGTCTACCATCCGTACAGAAGTACGATCACAACGGTTGGTACGGTATACATCGTCAACGCTACAAGCGGCCAGACGGTTACCACCACAACAACTTCGACGAATCACAGCGATTATGTCAACTTTTTCTGGGAAAATTTCATTTATTATTACACATATCATAGCGGACTAACTATTTCACCCGGGGATCTCCAAAATTCGTGGGATCATGTGGCTTGGTACTGGATCCTTCCGATCGACATCAATCCGTCCCAATATTACGTAACGACGGTAACCGTGACAACAACGGGCGCGAATGGCACAGTCATTTCCAAGACCGAGCTCCACCCCATAGATTGGCAGGGCATTGGAAATTTGGTAATCTGGTGGTCAATATGGATCATAGTGCCAGTCCTGATCTTCAAAGCAATCAGAAAGACCGCCACGCAGCTCGACGCGCTGATAGCCGCATTGATCGTTGGAACTTATGTTCCAAATCTCATTTTATCCGGTGTAATTCATAGAGTAGTCTACGCGTTTTACTTCATCAATACGGACCCCGCTCTTGTTCTCGGGATTCCGATGGTAATCACCTTCATAGTTCCTGACTCGATCAAGTGGCAACGAGCCTTGATGGCCCTCTGGCTGGGTGCTGCAATCCTCTTTTTCATCCTGTTTTTCCCAGTGCATCCGATTGATTTTCGATAGCTCCCGAAGCTGGAAAAGGTATTTTACATCGCGATCGCCTAGATTGGATTTGCTAATTCTGAATTAGAGCAAGAAGGGAGATATCGTGGTCCTGATTTTCCTGAATAACCTGCAGTTTGAGGCGGAAAAATTCGAGACCCGCACGATGCCCACCCCAAACATGAAGGGAAAAGAAATGATCTACTGGATTAAAGTTGGCACCGACGACAAGCGGCTCGCAGCTGATCTCCAGAGGTTCCTTGAAGGCGCGCCAAAATTCATCGATCTCAGAGTTCCCAGTGCCTTCATTGCCGCAAAGACTGAACTAGAAACCTATAGAGTATTTCCTGCGAGAAGCGCGGACACTCCATCCTCGGTGGAGGAAGCCAAACAAAGAGGTGCCGTAAAGGCAGTAGGACCGGATCCTGGTGCTTTGAGCGAAACATTGAATGAAGGTGGATCTGAAGATCGCCCGGAGGGTCAAGTTAGGATGGAGATATTGCTGAGAAGGACTTTACCGGCGACGCCTGAGAAACAGACGCAATCGCCGTATGGTTAGCTACTCAAGGTCTGACAGTGTCGAGACCACACGACTCCGAAGTTCTCAACCGAGTGGCCTCAAAATAGACTCGTCTTACTAATTGCCTCAGAAACTTTGTTTGATTGACCAA
>JAPCJU010000047.1 GCA_027886795.1 Nitrososphaerota archaeon
CAATGCACGAAGCTGGGATAGTGCTTGTTCAACGTGAGTGTGACCGGCTATAACTCTCGTAGCATCTTTTTGATCGATGATAGTTCCGAGCTCATCAAGCGATTTTTCCAAGAGCGCAAATGAATCTTTCGTAGTAGGATTTCTCGCAGCTTTCGAAGTAATTTTTTTCATTAATTCGATGCTCTGCTTCATCTGCCTTAAATCCCAAATCTGCCAATCGAATCGTTCTTTCGTTAACGCATTCTCCAACAACAGTAGTGCGTTTTCCTCGCTGATTGCGTTTGTCAACTGATCTTTTCACCTGATATCATAGATAATTGGAGATATCGATGCTCTTCCAGTACTGCTTTGGTACATCGGCTGATTCTTGAAAGGGTTGATCGATTGGTTTCGTCGCGTCAATCGCCCATTTTGTGTTCAGACTACCTCTATCCGCTCTTGATCTGATTGAGTACGCTGAAGGATCCAGTTCAGCGACGTATGCTTCCGGCACGATTGTAAGGGCGCGATCAGCCTGGACTCTAGTGGCGACGGCCCACATTACTTCCTGCTCGTTGTGCACGTTGATGTCATCATCAACGATGATTGCAATTTTTATCATCGGGTCTGCGGAAAGCGCGGAGAGCGAAGCTATCTTCCCCAAGCCGTCGTAGTCTTTCTTGATTGAAACGTACGCGATATGCCTGCACGTTCCTGATAACGGCAGCTCTACATCTTTGATGGAGGGCACCGCGAGCTTGATTCTTTTGTAAACGACTGCTTCCCTTTGGACTTTCGCTGCCATGTTGTGGTCGGCGTGAGCGCTGAAGATATCGTGGTAAATCGCGTTGTTTCTGTGCGTTACAGCGGTAACTTCGAGGACGTGCGACATTCTCTCCAGCCCGTAGTACCAAGTGTATTCTCCGAACGGAGCCTCGGGCTCACGAACCTCTGCAAGCACATGCCCCTCGATCACGATTTCTGCAAAGGCGGGAACGTGAAGATCAACGGTCTCGCACTGGACAAGATCAACTGGTTCTCCGAGGAGCCCACCCATGACTGAGAACTCGTCCATTCCCAGCGGAACCTTGGTTTGAGAAGTAAGGGTGCTCGCCGGGTGGTGACCTATGAAGAACGCCATCTCCGTCGGTTTTCCCTTCGATTCGAATTTTCTGATCACGTGCATCGCTTTGGAATAATCTCCGTAGAGAACTCCAAACTTGTTTTTGCCTTTGTACATCAAACGGAATATGCCCGTGTCGTACGCGCCCGTGTCCGGGTCTTTGAATACGCTCACTCCAGAAGTGATGTAGGGGCCGGCATCTTTTTCGTTGTGGGTAATGTGGGGAAGAAAGCCGAGGTCTAGATTATCTCCCTTGATTATGTTTTCTTTCACCGGACCGTCGGATGACATCTTTGAAGGAATTTTCTTGTCCTCGTTTGCCATGTAGTCCTTGACAAGAGTTGACTCGTTCACGCCAAAACCCAAAGCAAGTCTTGACTTTGACGCGAAGAGGTTTGAAACGACAGGAAATTTCGAACCGCGAACTTTCTCAAAGTAAACTAGAGGATAGCGGCCATCATCCTGGAATTTTCTGATAACTCCGCATAGCTCGAATTTCGGATCTACTTCCTTTTTGATCCTGACAAAATCATTCGGTTGCTTATCTTCAACTTCCTTCAGAAAATAGCGAAGATCTTTCGTCATCTGCTCTCTCAGAAAAAAAGACAAACGGTTTCACGATTAAAGAGTTTAGACAGCCGTGCGAGTTGCCCCATTTCAAAATATCATTTTGAGGTTGATTGCTAGAAACAAAATTATTGACGCTTTCTTCGTCGCATAAAGTCAACCTCATACATAATAGTCACCGGAAGACGTTTGGAATTGCTCGTGATGATAGCAGACCGAGTGATTAGGCTTCTTGAGGAGCTGGGGACAAAGTACGTCTTTGGAGTCACTGGTTCAACTACAGTCTCCCTCGTTTCCTCGATTTCTGAATCCAAGCAAATCAAATTGATTTCATCGTTGAACGAAAACAGTTCGCTCGCGATGGCAGACGGGTACTCGAGAGCCAGTGGCGAAATCGGAGTAGTGTTGCTTCACACCACTCCAGGCTTGACTACGGCTCTTCCAAACTTGTATAATTCGTACGTCGACAACGTTCCGCTGTTAGTTCTCGTAGGGGATGTAAATTCCAAATTCCTCATCAAGGAACCGGGGTTGGCATTGGATGGCCTAGAGAATCTTGCAAAGCCGGTCACACAGTGGACCTATTACGCAAAATCCGGCAGCGACATTTTTGCAGCACTTGAGCGCTCTGCCAGCATTTTGAACTCTTCCCAGCCGGGGCCGTGCTGCATCATTCTCCCGGAAGATATTTTGGAATTAGAAGAAAGCCGTAGTGAAAAAGAACCTGTCCTTACACGGCATCGAAACACTGTGAAACCTGACGGGGAGACAGTTTCACAAATTATTTCTTTAATGGATCAATCTGAATGGCCGGTATTAATCGTCGGAAGGGAGATCAAGGAAAAGTCGGCCGTTAATGCACTCGTAAATTTCTGTACCAGATTATCCATTCCAGTACTTCTGGAGAGCCCGTATCCATCGGCGTATTCAGTTGGATACCCCCAGAATAATCCATGCTACCTCGGTCTCTTCAGAAGGGAGGCCGAGGCTTTGAAAGGAGTTGATCTTGTCGTAGCATTAGGCGGACAGCTTGTAACGGAGAGGAAGTACTACGAAGAAGATCCGTTCAACAATTCTACCAAGATCGTCCACATAACTTCAGACTCGTGGCAGCTAGGAAAAAATGTAAGAACCGATGTGTCGCTTTTGGCCAGTCCCGAGCTGACGGCTCTTGCCTTTGACAGCTTATCCAAAACGAAAGCAGGTAATTCAAAACTAAGAAAATCAAGAGCAGAAAAAATCCAGCAGATATTTTCAAAGAAAGAGAGCGAAAGAACGCGATTTCTTTCAAAGGGCGGAAAAGATCAACTAAAACCGTGGGAACTGGTAAAGACTCTGAAGGAATCGTTGGCGCGCGAGGATTACGTCATAATCGATGAGGGCGTCATGGCCTCGTCATACCTTTCTGAATTGTTCGTTTTCGACGAACCGGGAACCTTGATTGGGAGAAGCGCGGGTTGCCTGGGCTGGGGCATCGGAGCGGCTATCGGAGCGAAACTGGCTTTGCCAGATAAGAAAGTGATCTCGTTTGTTGGGGATGGAGCTTTCATGTTTGCACCGCAAGGGTTGTGGACGGCGGCCCACTATGATATCCCAATTACCGTTGTCGTTTGCAACAACGCTGGTTATTCATCCGTGAAGCTGTCGTTTGATAGTTTTGGGAAACGAACCAAGAGAAAGGTGATCGGAGATGGGACTGACATACTCAAACCCAAACTGGATATTGTGAAACTCGGAGAGGCGCTCGGCGTTGAAGGTTTCTCCATAGAAAATCGCGATCAACTACTGAAAAGTCTGAAATCTGCGCTGTCCTCAGACCACGTGACTCTGTTAGATGTTCACCTAGATCCCAACGAAAGGGGTTATGAAGGTTCACTCGGTCTCAACTCTGCTTGGACTTAAGATCTTATCAGACTGAAATTCGTTTTAGGGCAATCTTCCCTTAAGATCACTCGAAACGTCTTGGATAAAATGTATAAACGACGCATCGATTGTAATCGAAACAAATGGATCAGCCTTCAATCGCAATCTTTTCTGGACCCAATGCGACGATCGCAAACTCCCCGCCGCTAGTGACGAGCAATAAATCGAGACTCCCGGGAGAACGGAAGATTCCTGGCAGGTACGATCATCTCGTCCCCCAGCTTTTGTACGAGAGTGTCACCGTAAAGATCAGAAAATTTACCGCACACCCTCTGGAAAAGGATGCTTCCGAAGTGTACCACGATGATGGAAAGGAGTACTACGAAGTCACTCTTGCTCCCGAAGATGGTCCCTACCTCCTGCCTTACATGGCGAGACGAAAAGACGGATCAAAGTCTGGAGTTCCGTTTGAAGCTTCCGATATGTGGAATCCTATACTGGGATTTGGCGGCAGGCAGTTTTTCTATCCAGACGCGTCCAGAATTTTCGAGGATATCGATCGCACAATCTCGGGGAGGAGTGCTGATGGAGAGGGAAGTACTCTCGATCGAAAGGGAGTCCAGTTCGACTTTGTGCGTGTCTTGCCACCCGGTGGTTATACAAAGAAGGGTGAGATCGCCGGTGTCGACTACTTTCCCTATCGCCCCGAACCCATCGCCAAGATAATTAGGGCACAAGACCTCGCCCGGGCCGCAAATCTGGTTCAATCAAGCTTGGGTAGTGGAAAGTATAGAGGAGGAATTTGGCTGGATGGCAGTCCGCAACTCGAAGAATCGATGTACTGGCTCAGCCTTCTCGTCGATACCAATTTGCCCATCGCCGGAATAGCAGCGCAGCGCCCCCACGGGGAGCTCTCAAATGACGGAGATCGAAATATCTTAGATGCCGTCGACTATGTGCTCTCGGGAGCCGGAGACGGTCTCGGAGCTGTCGGCATTCAGGACCAAGTTATCTTTGCTTCGAGAGAGTTCAAGAAAGCGGATGCAAGGCCCGGCAACTACAAGGTAACCGGGGGTCACGGCGGAATCCTCGGCTCAGTGAAGGATGGGGTGACCATCTGGTACAAGCCGAACTACAAACACACGCACGCTTCAGACGTAAATTTGCAAAAACTTCCGAAATCGGTAACGCTGTCGGATGGAAGTGAATACATGACCAAAAATCCAGACGGCTCCCTGATACCCGAGAGAATCCCGCGAGTTCGGATAATCAAATACGCCAGTTACTCTCAGGAAACCGAATCGGATGATCCCAGCCATGAAACCGATATTATGGGATGGATTGACGAATCGCTCAGAGACCAAGCTTCAGAGTCCGAAAAGGTTCCGAAATTGCACGGACTTGTCTTCGAAGGATTATCTCCTTATGCAGTAGGCGGACAATCCCATTACAAAGCTCTGTCGTGCGTGGCCGCGAGTGGAATCCCGGTGGTTCGAGTCGGACGGAGCGATCCGGGAGGGAGAGTAATTACAGATCCTAGAGACCTGACAATCGAAGGGAGCAACTTGGATTCGACAAAAGCCAGACTGCTCTTAATCGCGACTATGCTAAAGCTGGGTGGATTTCCAAGATCTAAGAATCCGCTGAATCCCTCCAACGAGGAAAGAAATCAAATCACTAGTAAAGCAGCAGAGTTTCAAAAGATCTTTGAAACCCACTGAGAAAAGTATAATCTATTTCGAAATGGTTTTTCGTGCGGTCAATTATTTTGGGTAAAATTAGTCTTCGAGGAAATCAAGCGATCGATTATTCCATGCAATTCATATCTCTCGCGCATCAAAGTTGATTTCGCAGCTTTTGATTCGAGCCTCGTAATTATTGAATCAACGCGGACGAGTGCTATCCTCAAGCTAAGAATTGCGTCTTCGATCGCCTTCCTATCTGGTGAAAATCTTGGGGGAGTAAAATCCAGGAACGTTGCACCCACAGATGTGCGTGAACCAGCCTTGTTGCTAGGATCTTCCAGTTGGCGTCTCGCCCTTCGAATTTCGGACGCACTCAATTTTTCATTTTCTGCGAGTTGGGCAATCAGCGAACGCGACTCTGGCTTGTCTATCCAGACCATTTCCTGAGCCTGGCTGAGGCTAATCGCATTGTTCGAAACTTTTTCTAGAATGTCTGCTGGGAGGTGCAAGAGTGCCATCCGATGGGAGACGTATTCCTGGCTCTTGCCAATTTTCTTTGCAAGATCAACAATGCCGCCCCAACCAAAATCAACAACGTATTTTCTGTATGCTTGTGCTTCCTCGATGGGAGATAGGGTGTGCCGCTGGACGTTTTCAATGATCGAGAGCTCATAAGCATCAATATCGTTCATTTCGCGCACTATGCATTCGACATGCCGTTTCATCAGCTTCCTGCAGGCCTCGAACCTTCTGTGGCCGCAGATGATCTCGAATTTGGAGTTTCGCGGTCTCACCAAGATGGGCTGGAGCAGTCCATGAACGCGAATTGAAGCGCATAGTTCCGAAAGGTCTCCAAGTTCTGACCGTAACTGATTTTCGGAATTGACGACCAGGACTGTTTCAATCGGCTCAATTTGTTGGCTCGCCTCCAGGTACGTCTTTAGATGCCTAGACAATTCATCATTGCGAAGAAATCTAGGGCGTTATAAGGGGGTGTGGGTTTCATTTGCAACCCATATGAAACTAAATTCAAAACCCGTTATCGAACATGTTTTTTTGGAGTACTTTCATCCTATCGGCAAAGCTGATGGACTTTGCCCAGAGCTCATCGAAGTAGCTTATGCAACCCTTGACGAGGACTCTGTTCTTGGTCGAGAGGACTGACCTATCAGGTTCGTCATTCGAAACTATCGTGCCGGCAAGCACGAGCTCGGATCCGTCTATGACAAGATATCTGAGGGAGTTTTCCAGATTTGCGACGTGGTTTAGGTGCACACACTCGCAGTAGCTTTTTGCCACCCTGTAATTTGATGATTGGACCTCGGTCAGGACTCTCAGGGTTACTCCCCTCGCAGTTGCAGCCTTTTCGTAATCGGAGAACTCGATGTAATGTCTTCGAAGCGCGGATGCGGAAACGACCTTGATGATCTCGGACTTCGCGGATTCGATGCTATCTATCACCCTCGGTATCACGGCGTTTCCCCTGACAAGCCTGAATGCGGAAGCGTCAATGTCGGGATCGTCATGGATTCCCGAGCTTGGACGGGTGGACTTTATCTTTTGATTTTCCAACCATTCAGTTAGGGCATCCGTCTTTGATTCGAGTGCCATCAGCTCGTCTCTTCGAGAATCTAAAATCAACCTGACGGCCTTCGAAGGATCGATTGCATAGTATCTGGATGGATTTCCGACGCTCGTCTCGGTCAGGCCTAACTGAGACAATTTCTTTAGGGCGCGATAGGCGTCGCTCCTATGAACGCTGGTTATCCTCGAGATCTCGCTCGTTGAAAGCCCGTCGGAAGCAAGGAGGACGACAAAAACACGGGCCTGAAGAGGGGTGAGACCAAATTCTACGAGCGACGGGACAGCTAAATCCTGATCTTCTGCCATTTGATTCACCGAATTCTAAAATTAGGATTGTGACTTGCCCGATCCCATCCGTGCAGACCTCCATATATTTTCCGGTGAAAGGGGCTGAAGGAACGCATACGCTTTGAGGGGTGCCATTGCATCTTCTACCGCGTTAGTGATGCCATAGGGTGGAGTTATGCAACCTCCCTCTGCCGCTCCCTTGAACCCGCCCAGCGTGATGGGAGACGGAGTAACCATGTGAATTACATCGACGTCAGGCACTTCCATTGCGGTTGGAAGCAGATAATCGAGGAAAGTGGATGATTGCAGCTGGCCTTCAGAATCGTAAAAAAGATCCTCGAATATTGCTCCTCCGATGCCGTGAGCCACTCCGCCCTGGATCTGCCCGTCTAGAGTCATGGGGTTGATTATGTTGCCGCAATCTGACACGAACACCTGTTTTTCTATCTTGATCTTCCCGGAATCAACATCCACCTCAACAATGACGCCGTAGGCGCCAGCGGTCTCCGAGGGGTAAAGATTCAGGCGACCTTTCTCGTCGGGGATGTACCGGATGTTGGGGGTGATGTAGCGCGCCGTTTCGTCAATGCTTGGTTCAACGCCTGGCGGGAGCAAGTAGATCTTGGTGTATGCTATCTTTGCAATCTCTTCGATGCTTATGGACTTGTTCGGATCTTTCTGACTGGTCAGGTGCCCTCCCTCAAGAATTATCTCATCTTCTTTGACGCCG
>JAPCJU010000048.1 GCA_027886795.1 Nitrososphaerota archaeon
GAATGCCTATTCGGAATTGACTTCCTCGCAATCAAACCTTGGTCCCATAGTAGCTGCCGCACTCGGGTTGGAAAATGTTAGAGCATTCACTGTCGAATCGTCCGGAGCCTCCGGCGGTGCGGCCGTGCAAACAGCTTTTGACATGATATCCTCTAATGCAATCCATTCTGCTCTTGTAATTGGGGTGGAAAAAATGCGAGATCTCGACCCCTTGAAGCTTGTAGGAATCCAAGGACTAGCCGAAAACGCTGATTATTTTCAGTTCTTTGGTATCTCGTTTTCCGCGCTGAACGCGTTGCTCGCGAGGCTCTATATGTCACACTATGATGTTTCCAGGGAAAAACTTTCAGCATTTCCAGTAATTTCGCACAAAAATTCCTCAACGGCAGAACATGCTCAATTCAAGAAAAAATTCACCGCCGAAGAAGTTTCTAGATCAGAACTGGTTGCGGATCCGATCAGGGTACTCGACTGCGCGCCTGTTGGTGACGGCGCCGCTGCAGTCTTGCTCGTTGCTGATAAACAAAGTGAAAAAGATCGCAGCCCGGTAATTCAGGTAGCTGCAAGCGAATCTTCTTCCGCCTCCTCAAGTTTTTTTCAAAGAAATCGAATGCTTCATTTTGGAGCAACAGAAGCAGCAACAAAGAAAGCGCTCAGGAAATCTGGAATGTCGTTAAACGACATTGGATTTTTCGAGATTCATGACTCGTATTCCATAATGGCGGCTCTTATCGTAGAAGCCATGGGTCTGTCAAAAGCTGGCGAAGGCTGCTCTGATGCGTCTTCAGGAAAATTCGATCTTGGAGGTAAGCACCCGATTTCTACTTTCGGCGGGATGAAGGGAAGGGGTTATCCGGTAGGAGCCGCAGGCGTTTACCAGGTTTGCGAAGGTTACCTTCAGTTGTCGAAAAAAGCGGGGGCAAATCAGGTTCCAAATTCTAAATCGTGTCTGCTTCAATCAGCTTCTGGTATCGACGCCTCAAGTTACGTTCACGTCCTTTCACGAAAAGAGGTGGCAAAGTAGTCGATGTCACTTCCGTTCTGGCGTACCAGAGATCGATACTACCGTATCCTGGGAAACATATGTGAGAAATGCGGTAAGGAGTATTTTCCACCGGTAAGCGTTTGCTTAAACTGCCGTTCGACCAAGCTCAAAGATAAAGAAATGCCGAAGACCGGTACCCTCGTGAGTTACACATTGCAAAGAGAGAGCATGCACGGCTTTGAAGAGCAAGAGCCGATGATTTTCGGGTTGATAAAATTGGAAAATGGAGTCAAAATAATTTCGCAACTTGTCGACATCCCCTACGAATCTCTGAATGAAGGAATGAAGCTGGTAGCTGTCTTCAGGAGGATAAAATCCGAAGGAGAATCGGGACAGATATTCTACGGTTACAAATTTAGCCGAAGCAGAGATACCAGACTGGACGGAAACACGTCGTAACTTTCTTTAATCAAATTTTACTTTATCGATATGAATTAGTGCCGATCTTGATCTTATTTCGGAAACATCCGACTACCATAAGGCTGATTGAGACATGACAACACCAGAGCGACGCGTCGGTAGAGCAACTTACGAAGAACTATTGCGGCTCTCGCTTGAGCGAGGTTTCTTCTTTCCATCAGCCGAGATATACAATGAGGCGCCAGCGGGATTTTGGGAGTACGGCCCAACCGGCCTTCTTATGCGAAACAACTTCGCGCGAGAGTGGCGCAGAAGAATCGTTAGAAAAGATGACATGCTCGAGATCGACGGTTCTGTTATATTACCAAGAATAGTCTTCGAAGCTTCGGGTCACCTTTCTAGTTTAGTCGATCCAATAGTCCAGTGCACAAAATGTGGAACCCGAATTAGGGCGGACAAGTATATTTCGGAAAAAACGGGGCTGCAAATCGACGAAAGGCTCTCTCCCGAAGAGTTTCAGAGTCTAATTTCGAAGTACGACCTTCATTGCCCAAAGTGCGGTGGAGATTTTGGGAAACCTACGAAATTTAACATGATGTTTAGGGTGGGCGTGGGAGCAGAAGATGCCGATTCATATCTTCGGCCGGAAACTGCGCAGAGCATTTTCGTTGACTTTGCAAGACTATCGAAGACAATGCGCATAAAACTCCCCAAAGGGATCGCGCAACTTGGTAGGAGCTTCCGAAATGAGATCGCTCCACGCCAGGCGCTGATTAGGCTCCGAGAACTATTACAAGCGGAGGTAGAGGTATTCTTCAATCCAGCCGCCAAATTCGATCCCGGCAGGTTTGAAAAAATCAAGGAAGTGAGGTTGAACATCCTTGCGCAGAATTCGGGGTCAAGTCAATCAAAAAGTCAAACGGCTTCTGAAGCGGTGTTGTTGTTTGGAGGAATGGAGATTATTTCCTATTACTTTGCACTCCTGCAGGAATTTTATGAGGCTTGCGGATTTCCAAAGGAAAAAACTCGGTTCAGAGAGCTGTCAGCAGCAGATAGAGCTTTTTACACAACGTCAGCATTCGACTTCGAGGTCGAAACCAGCATTGGCTGGCTGGAGCTAGTGGCATGCAACTACCGCACGGATTATGATCTGAAAAATCATTCCAAATTTTCAAAGAAGGACTTGCAAGTTGTGGACGGAGAAAACGGCAAGGTGCTTCCGCACGTTATTGAACTCAGTCTCGGAGTTGACAGGAGCTTATTCTCGTTGCTCGACCTGTACTTTTATCATGAACAGGATAGGGACGTCTTACGGCTTCAACCCAACATCGCACCGTATCTTGCGGCCATTTTCCCTCTTATTTCAAAGGGCGAGATCGAGTCGAAGGCGATTTCGCTCTATGAAAATTTGAAGTTGGAAGATTTCCAGACTTTCTACGACGATTCAGGAAACATTGGGCGGAGGTACAGGAGGATGGACGAAATAGGAACTCCCTACTGCATCACAGTTGATCATCAGAGCCTTGAGGATGATACTGTAACTTTGAGGGAACGGGATTCCATGGGTCAGACGAGAATTAAGATTTCTGAGATCCCGGAAAAGCTGAGAACCCTAAGAGATCAACGAAACGAACCCGAGGTACAGTATAATCGATAGCAAGGCTGCCGCGATAGTCGTAATCAAGTTAATCGCGTTGTTATCCAGAAACCTGACTCCCTTTTCAGAAACGGTTGGCTGCCCGTGATGAGTGAGACTCTCAGTCTTTTCACTACAAACTTGGCAACGATTCACTCCCTGAACCGTTCCACCTAAAAGGCTGTCCAGATTCAAGGAAATTACCGCGCCTAACAAAACGGCAAGAAATCCGGAGAGTATTATTCCAAACGTCCCATTGATTATCTTGAGCAATATTCCAAGCAAGGATATTCCCAATGCGGAAGCGACGCCCGCTAGCTCACCCAACAGCGAGACGCCCCCTGAGGTACCTGGTTGTACAAACTTTTTCAAATTCACAAGTAATCTCGGCTTCGAATAACTCAAAAGTCCCACTTCGGTGGCGATTGTATCGCTCATCGCGGCGGCGACAGCCGCGAGAAATGCAATAATGAAAATGTCTTGATGAGAAATGAGCTCAGCGATGGCGGCAAGACCAGCAACCAGCCCGTTCGAGAGCGTATTGGGCCAGGATCTGACTCCACCTTTTTCCTGCGCAGATCCGAGATTCTTTTTGTAATTGTATCTGTATCGCGTGAATAACGAGGAAATAACAAAAAATGCGATTATTACAACGAGCCAATCGAATCCACCCGCGAGGAAAACTATGAAACAGATAACAGCCCCAAGGAGAGCGCCGGAAATATCAATGGTCTTCGATCGTACTGCGACGATCGCCAAGGCAAGAATTAACAGAAAGCCCGCAACGAGCTGTTCGAGGTTCGAAAGTACCGGAATCGCCATCTGGCTATTCTCCCTGAACGAGCCTTTTCACTGATGAAGAACCAACTTGCGTTTGCTTCTTCACCAAGTTTGTAGACGCAAGCGAGGAGAGCTTCTGAACCATCTCTTCTTCTTTCATTCCTGAGAGGGTTAGGATGATTCTCTCTTTCTCGGCAAGAGCTTTTCCCACCTGATCGACGTCCTTCGGTCCATGTAGAACGACCATCCTCGGTTTCAAATGGACGACTCGAATTGCAACCATGGGGGATCTGCCGAGACCAACCTTCGTGAAAACCAAGAGTCTTTCAGTTGTCGCGCCGTAAATCTTGTAAAAATCGAAACCCGACAGCGCGTATATCGTTTTAATAGAATCTAGAACTGTGTAACCGTAAATCTCCGTTTCAAGTTTTTCCGACCCGGTAATTACCACTCCTTCAAGAAGATCTGCAAGGCGTTTTGCCTTGATTGGTTCGGCGAACTCTCCAATCGAAAGAATGGCCGATCTATCTTTCGGCTCGACCTCTCTTACAAGCAGTTTGTGGTGAGATTGGTCCAGCTTGACCAGCGCGCCGACATACCTCTTGATGAAGCCGACCCCGGGTGAAGCCCTCCTCCCGCTCTCATAGTCGCTCAATACGGAGGGAGAAAGGCCCATTTCTCTCGCCAAGATAGCCTGTTTTACGGCGATTCTCTCTCGCCATTTTCTCATCGTGTCTCCCGGATTTTCGCTGACCACAACGTCGCCGGCAATATGAGCGGCGAACTCCTCGTGATCAAGGCTCATAAAGCGCACCTACGTCAAGTGTCGATTTAAGCCTTCCCGGGGTTCTGTTGAATCTAGCAGGGGATATTTAGGGCTGTTGAAAATCGCGTGATGAGATCAAAATTCAGGCCGTGGATCGATTCTCAAAGGTGCTGAATAATCATTGACAATACGCCGTGAAATAAGAAAATCCTATCCCGAAAATCAAAAAGCTGATGGACTCCCAGCGAGTATCAGGGATTCCACAAGGACTGTACGGTATGGGAATCGGAATAAGGAAAAGGAAAAACAAGATTACTATAATTATGATGAACGAAAACCTCAGCTTTTTCCTCATTTCGCAAATAACAGTTGAGAACCATGATTAGAACTTTCCCGCAATACACTTTTCGTTGCCTAGTTATTTCGATCGTGGGATTTAGCGTGATTGCATCTATTGTTCTAAGAGAATTTGTGACAATGTTAGTCTCATTATTGGGCAGTTGGCGCCGCTAACAAAACTTTCTTGCCATTTGATTGCCGTCCAAAAAATCTCTTAGTTTGACCCATTGCAAGGAATCTGGATTCTCCAACCTTGACAAGCATAGGAAGATCCGACACTACTTTACCCAAAATTAGGCAGTGCCGTCTGGGGAGCGTGCGGACAATCGACTTTATCGTATCCGAGTCGGCAGTGGAAGCACGACCAATCATGTCAAGATCCGTTTCATTTGTAAAGTTGAAGAGAAAGATATTGTCCGCCTGCCTGTAGATTCCGTCATTTATGGCATCCGGTTGATTTGTTATCAAAGTCGTGAAAATCCCAAAGTGGCGCATTCTGGTAACGATGTCGTCCCAGTAGGTGTCTCTAAGATAGAGATGAGCTTCTTCTGCGAACAAAAAGACCGGAGGAATGATTTCCCTTTCCAGTAGTTGCACCAGTTTGCTCAAGATGATTTCAACTACAATCTTTTTCGTCAATGATGAAGCTCTTTTGAGTGATAGCACTATTGCCCCTCCTCGGGGAAGTAGAGATTTCATGAGCTCGTCAACTCTCATTCCATCCTCTTTGCCGGGGGCAAAGACTCCGGATGCTTTCATAGTTTGAAACCTCGAAAACAAAGCGTCCTTCACCAGCTCATTGCCTCGCCAGTTTTGAATAGCTTCGCCGAGGCCATCCATTGAAAACCTCTCCGAATGTTCAAGTGATCCTAAAATTCTAATGAATTCACGCAACGACGCGCCGGGCGCATCCAGGACGTGCTGCATCAACGAAACTAAGCTGTACTCTCCCAGATAATCGAGAGTAAACTTCAGGGATCTTCCTGGCTCAAGCGGGACTATTCTATCGAAAAGTTCATTCTTTCCACCGTCCTTGTTCATTCCCAATCCTTCATATTCGTTATTCAGATCGAATACGACTACGACAGCCCCACTCGCCACTAGCGAGCTGACCAAGATTTTGGACAAGTGCGATTTGCCAGATTCTTTTTTCCCGGTAATTATCGTAAGGTTACCGTCTATGGCTTCTCCCAGTACGGTGAAAGGCTCGCCGTCCTTTGTCGTTCCGATCCGGATTTGAGAAAACCCAGTCTGTCCAGAAAGATCTAGGAGCTTTGACTGTGGAATCTTTCTTATGGTGGATCTCGATCTTGAGGGAAGCCATGATACGTTTGGAATCATCAAACCATTCTGGATGCTGCCCCGAATTTTGCACTTCAGCAACCTCATGTCCTTGGCCATTTGAGAGACGCTAGATATTTCGAAAGGATCTAGTTCGGTTCCTGGGGCGCTCGCCTCGATTATCTGGTCGCGGATAATGTCTTCAGTTAATGATGCGCTCGGAATGTAGGTTTCCTCGTAAACTTGAACGATTACAGACCCGGATCCCGCGTTGTCCAATATTTCTAGATAATCACCTTGGAATACAGATTCTGAAGGAAGCGCGATTATAGAAATTTCATCGCCCTGCTTCTCGAGTATCCTCAAATTTCGACATCTCCTCGCCACATCAAACTAGTTTTCCGAGTATCGTGGCCCTCATATCATCGGAGGGAATGTGGATCAGCCCGTACTTTCGGGAAAGAAAACTCCGAGTCGAGGAAATCGTGGACGAATCAAATACCGCCAGATGATGCGCCAATCTGAGCGTTTCCGGATATCCTCTAAACATAACATCGTTCTGTTTTAGGTCGGAGAGGACCTGACAATCTTCCTCCGAGTTAGTCCTACACGCATCGACGCGAAATACTCGCGAATTCTGGGAGAATCTAGCCACGAGTACCCTACTTTCGAAGCTCGGAGAGAAGACCTTTACAGATTCTGTGATATCGAAGTAATTCCCACTCTTGCCAACGGATTGCAGCAAGTTAGCCGCATTGGATACGACTTTCAGACAAGACGTTTTGCCGATTCCGAGAATAGCATTTGAATTACCTTCCGCGGTTCTCTCCAATTGCCGAAGAGAGAATTCCTTCGTTTCCAGAACCGACGATCGGATTGCACCGTCAATCAATATTATCGAATCGTTGTTCGTTTGCGCGGAAAATATCTGCGCAGATCTTTCTAGTCGGATCCTGATGTATCGCTCTGCAAGTGACGTATCCGAAGCAATTGCCCTAACAGCTCTGCTCGGCAAGACATTTCTTATTTCTTCCGAGAGATATTTCATCGTCAAATAGAAAACAAACGGTCCCGCTCGATAATACGTAAGTATTTTTGATTTGGTGGCGCATACTACAGCAACTCGCCCTGCAAATATTGAGCCGTCCTTCGTTTCCCCGATCAGTGCGCAAGAAGAATCGATACCAATGACTTTTCGATCCCTAGATTCCGGCGAGAAATTTCGTATTTCGTACGGGCATGTTCTCGGCGATGACTCTAGATTCTCAAGCGGAACTGATTCTTTCGAGTAATCTGACCGGAAGAATACCTTCATTCCCGCTAATTTAGAAAGAGAACTGTCCAAGTTTGAACTCAGGGACTCAAGGTCAACCAGGCCAGGGGTTATCTCCCTTAATGGAACAATGCTTAATTGATTGGTCATGATGCGCAACAGATATATCGAGTGGCTGTTGTTTTAAGTATTGCGCAACATGTGCACTTGACAATTGAGCAAGAAAGAGAAATGTCCGAGAACAAGACAATTACCGTGAAGCTGAA
>JAPCJU010000049.1 GCA_027886795.1 Nitrososphaerota archaeon
ACGTTTGCCGTGTCGAAGAAGTTTATTCCCAGATCCCAAGCTCTCGCGATTACTTTCTTTGCGCCTTCCTCCTCCACCATGTAGTCGGAAGAGTTTCCGAAGCTCATGCAACCTAAACAGATTCTGGAAACTTTGAGACCAGTCTGGCCGAATCGAACGTACTCCAAAAAAGAGATCGGCGGATAATCTAGCTAAACGGTTATTTCGCTTTTCGGTAGAAAACCCAGAAACTTTTTCTTTATTTTTTCATCAACAATTTCGAAAGACGCTTTTTCGATTCGCTCGCGGCAACCGCCCAATCACCGTCGCAAACATTGTTCAGGTACACATCGTTTTCAAACTCGAGCGAAAGATAGCCCGAATAATTGACGCTTCTGAGAGCCCCGAAAAAAGCCTTCCAATCAACGGCTCCTTCGCCCAGGAATGGAAATGCAAAATCCTCTCCGAAGACTCCAGCTCTACCGATCGAATCCTTGACGTGAACGTGCCTTATTTTTCGTCCGAACCGGGAAACAGCCCAGGCAGGATCATTTCCGTAAAGTGCTAGGTGGGACGGGTCTAGGTTTACCGCCAAAAACTCCGATTCAAAATGACTCAGAAATTCTCTCATCGTGTAATAGTCGTGTACCAACATCCCAAAGACTGCTTCCACCGTGACGATTACGGAGTTTTTCTCAGCGCTTTCAACGATCTTTGAAAACGAGTCGACGATCACGGACCATGCCTTTTCTTCAGAGATGTCCCTTCCGATCTTTTGGTGGTCATACAACCAAGTCATCGGACCCGTGAAAACGTTCAGAATTGGAATGGAAAGCTTGCCCGCGGCTTCGAGAAAATCCACTATGAGCTTCGTACGGTTAGATCTGTTCTTTGAATTTGAAGTAACGAGATCCTGCCAGCACATGATATTTGAAACCTCGAGACCGCCTTTTCTCGTTCTAGAGACAAGCCTTTCAAGATCAGCGGGGTTGTTGAAATGGTGGCCGAGCATCCACTCGACACCATCAAAACCTTCCTTCGAAAGAATCTGAATTGCGTCGTCAGTTTTTGGGGCGCTCCACTCCAATCTGGCTTTCATGTAGTAAGGAATGAAGGAGACCCTCCAAGCCTTTTCAACCAAGATTACATTGACCTCCAGTTGAGGTATCAACAAAAAACAGGATAATTGCCCTAGAGAGACCTGCCTATCTCTTTCGCGACCTTTACGATGTTTTTCAAACTTTCTTCGGACTTTGCTTTCTCCCCCAGAACGAAGTAGTTCATTCCGGCGTCGATGAACTCGTCGACATCAGATCTCAAAGTCTTCAGATCAGCCGTGTTGATCAGCGTGGTAAAAACGAACTTTTTCTCAGAGGCGCCTCTTTTCTTCAGCTCTGCCACAATAACAGATTTCTTTTCCGCGTACTCGTCCGGCTTTGGATAGCTATCGTCAAACCATCTCGGGCCGATCGGCATCCAGCCCTGACCGTATTGACCAGCCATCCGGAGGCTCTGAGGGCGGTGCCCTCCAAACCAGATCGGCGGGTTAGGCTTTTGGATTGGTTTGGGATCAATAACGGCACTGTTTGAGTGGACAAACTTGCCTTCAAAATCCACCGGATCTTTCTCAGCCCAGAGCTTCAGCATCAATTGAATAGCTTCTTCTGTAAACGCAATTCGATCCTTTGTTTTCAGCCACTCAGAAAAGCCGTCAAATTCCGGCTTGAACCACCCGAATCCGGCACCTAGAATCACCCTCCCCCCAGACAGATTGTCCAAAGTGGAAATCATTTTGGCTAGTATGGCAGGGCGCCTAAACGGAATTGGTGTGACGCATGTTCCTAGTCTAATCTTCTGTGTCTTTGCAGCTAGAAAGGGGAGGAAAGACCAAACATCGATGTGACTATTCACATCCGGCAACATGAAGTGATCCGTTACTAGAAAGCTGTCGTAGCCCACTTCATCCGCCTTTACTGCCATTTTTTCGAGGAGCTTCGGATTTGCACGACCGGTCACGGCGAGACCGAATTTCATCTTGGATTTTTCACTTTCGAGCTATCGTCTCGCAACCGGACACGCGACCTCAACGTTGTCGCCACGGATGCCGTAGAATACTCCGTGCAGATTCAAGGCGGTGTCGCAGTGTGCCGGGACGAACCGTACCTTATCTCCGACGTTCGGTCTGTTTGATGGGCTATCGCACTTTAGAACTCCGTGTTCATCCCCACCGGTCGAATAAGTAACACCGGGGACCAGCGCCTCTGGCATTCCACCCCAGCCGAGCATCTCGTACTCGACACCGACCGCTTTCCAGCCCATGTCTATTACTGCCCTCTTTTCGTCGGGAGTACTCACGACCGTCGAAAGAACATTCATCGCCTGACCGAAATCAGAACCAACCGTCTCTATCTCGGAATATCTCCTGTCCATCATAATGTAAGATCCGGGCTGAATATCCGTCACTCCCGGATATCCCGCCGTAATGTTGTAAGTACCCGTTCCCCCACCTGTCACAATTTCTGGCTCGAGTCCCAAAGTTTTTAGCGCGCTAATCGTCGCCGTGATCTTTTGCAGAGTAGGACCGGCGAGTTTTTTTCTTTCTTCAAAGTTCGGAAAAGCAAGTTGCAGGTTTCCCTCATAACATTGCAATCCTTTGAAATTCAGGCCTTCGACCCTTGACACCCACGAAGCAAACTTTGCGGCAGGCTCTCCAGGCTCCTTCCCCGCCTTGTTGTTTCCAACATTGACCTCGACCAAAACATCCACGAAGAGACCTCGATGCCTCGCTGCCTTTGCGAGCATTTCGGTATTTTCCGGGCCGTCGACGAGTATCTTAATGTCCCCATTTTTCCTCAGGCTAAGAAATCTCTCGATCATGCCGGGCGACGCGAGATTGTGGGTCAACAAGACATGATCGATTCCATTGAGTATCATCGCCTCAGTCTCGACCAGAGTCTGGCAGCAGATTCCGACTGCTCCAGCATCCATCTGCTTCTTGGCTATGAAGGGACTCTTGTGGGATTTTGCGTGCGGCCTCACGCCACAGTTACGGGATTTTGTAAAATCGGCCATTTTCTTGATGTTTCTTTCCAGTACATCGAGATCCACAAGTACGCATGGAGTCGGAAGTTCTTCGATATTCAAATTGAATTGATTTCCATTTCAGGTTAGTACTTCAAGATTTAGATCTCACAACTTCAGCCGTAATCTGCAGTCTGCTGAGACTTTCCAGAGCGTCGACTCGGAAACTACTCTGGCGGAATTTCTTTCAATACCAAATCGAGATTGATGTTCTTGCTTTTGTGGTAGTAGTAACTAATGATGTAGATTACAAGGCCCGACCCGAAAACTACACCGAGAAGTCCCTGCGCCGCGGAAGTAAACGGTCCGATTGCAGCGTTTGTCGCCGCGTAATAGAAAGTAATGCTCATAGCGATCATTGATAGTAGACCAAAGACAGCTAGCAGTGCTCGACCGCCCGGAAGCGCCTTTGCCATTTCTTTCTTTTTGAACGAGAAGACAATTGCCGATAGTCCTACGACGACCCAAACCACGGCCCAAATCGCCGTCGTGTTCAAGGTCGCCAGAAGGTACGTATTGTAGAAGTTGAAATCCACAAGGAAGGCTAATCCGATCAGCAAGACGAGCACGGTCGCTTTTAGCGGGAAGTGGAAGCGCTGGTTTACATCGGCAAAAAACGTGGGGAGGACTCGATCGAAGGAGAACGCAAAAACGTAGCGGGAGATTGCAAGGATGAGCGCGCCCGCCCACCAGATGAAGAAAAGCACCCAGCCCAATTGGACGAATGTAGCCAGGTAGGGATTGCTGATCAGCATTGGAGTGAAGAGCGAAATCCACGGAGAGATACCCGGAAACGGCCAAGCAGAAGATCCATGACCGAACAGATAGAACGCTGCCTGATTGAACTTGTAGCCGATCATGTTTACCCCGAAGTAAAGACCTATGATGTCCAAAATACCGCAAATGAGTAACGCAAGTAAGACACCCCAAAGCATACTTTTCCGGACATTTTTCGTCTCGCCCGACACATACACGGAATAGTTGAACCCGTTAAACAGTAGAACGCCGAATGGAATACTCGCGAGAGTCAACGCAGTGGTGACAGGTTGAAAGCTCCAGCCCGCCGATCCAGCGCTGTTGATTATGCCCTGATAGGTGGCGTTCAACCCATTTGATTGGGCGTAGGTATTAAACGCAGTTTGAAAAGTTCCAGTGGACGTGGTCGCTGCGATCCCGAGGAAAATGAAGGTTCCCAAGAAAATAATCGCAGCGAGCGCGATCATTATCCGGCTGTAGAACTTCGGACCAAAGGTCGTGATCAGGGCACCCAAAATTAACAGCAGGACAGCGAACTCGAAATTCGTGGTGGATGTAAAAGACGTTGCGAAACTAACGAGCCCCGCGTTGTGCCACGCGTATCCCATGGTGATCGAAAATACGGGGACGCAAACGGTAGCCCAAGTTATAGCCCCGACGCCCGCCAGGAGAAAAATAAATGAAACGAACATGCCCCAACCGCTCACGAATCCCAAGACTGGATGAACAGCACGACCGATCCACACGTAATCTCCTCCGGACCTAGGCATACTAACGGCAAAAAGATAGTAGACTATCCCCAGCGGAATCATGAACAGTAGACCGATGGCTGCCGAGAGGGTGAAATCCGCCCCCGGAACGTTAGGAGATACATATCCGATCTGCGAAGCAATCCCGAAATAAGTGGGCCCAGTAACAGCAAGGCTGAGGATCAGCGCGTCGTACCAACGAAAAGATCTTACAAGACCAGTCGCATCTCGGACGAAAACCGATTTCGCAGCGGCCATCACTCCGCCCCAAAATCTAAAGAGTTATTTAGAGTTGGCGGAACCATGCTTTTTTGGAGATTCCTTTCTTAGGCCAACGTGTTTTGCCCTAGAAAACAAAACTAAGTTGACTGGCCGGGAGTTCACAGTATTTGATAACGTAAATATGCAAATTAGTAGAATCCGAGTGCCGTGGTTTTTCCTTGAAATTGGGCCTAGTTGAAAATTGCTGGTGGAATTCGCCAGTAGATCCAATAAATGGAATAAAGATAGCAAAGGAGATGGGTTTTGATTCATACGACATTTTTCCACTGAACACACCAGTCCAAACACTTAGGGCGCAGAGGAAAACTTTTCAAGAATTAGGGATACCATGCTCATCTTTCATCGCGGCCGCTAATGGTCTTACGGATTTTGTCCCGGAAGCAAGAAAATTCACCGTAAGATATGTCAAAAGACAACTGGAGGTGGGATATGATTTCGATTCCCCGACAATGGTATTGGTATTGGGGAATTATTCTTACGAAAAAAGAGAATTCAAACCTGAATTACAGTGGAACTGGGCGGTTGAGGGCGTGAGAGAAATAGCAGACTATTCGAGTTCATTGGAAATCGAGATTGCACTTGAATATGTGCCTTACATGTTCTACCTGCTCGATTCTGTAGATCATATCGCTAAATTCATCAGGGATGTCGATCATCCTTCCGTCAAGGCGAATGCCGATGTGTCTCACCTCTTTCTGATGGGAGATTCACCTGAAACGGTGGGAAAATTGCGAAACAAGATAATCAACATTCATTTCTCGGATTGCGATGGGAAGGTGCACGGAGATTTGCCTCCTGGAAGGGGTGTGGTTCCATTGAAACAGTATCTGTCTGCCCTAAAAGAAATTGGCGTAAAGTGCCCCGTAAGCATAGAGCTCCAATGGCCGAACGATCCCAACATGATAAAAGAGTGGGTCTACGAAGCCTATTCGCAAACGGCGAAGATGATGGACGAGCTTGGAGTTAGAAATTAGTCTTGTTAGATTCTTATTCCCAACGAATCTTGCTTACGTCGGCTGTCGCGGGTTTAAGTGTCCATGTTTGCAATCGCGCTAGTTCAGTTTGCTTGGGCGCGCTGAAACCCTTGGCATAATGCGGATAACTCCAATCTTTCTTCGCTCCCTCATCTGTAACCATCTTAGCCACTTCAAAATTCCCCTGCTTTGCTTCCACTCTTCGTGGTATTCTGTCGTTTGCTATTTCGACGAAAGTCCAACAACACGTTGCAAAGAAATCAACCGGAGACAGATTTACCGCCCCTACGTTGATTGTGCCAGAGATGTATCCGGAGTCAATTGTTCTATCAATCTCCTTTCTGCAAGCATCCAAAAATGTCCCAAGATCCCAACTTGCAATTTGGAAATTTGCTTTGGGGAAAGATGTCGGCCCTAGGGGATGGGGACAACTGAGAGATTGCGGAAGCACTCCTTTTTCTCGAAATTCATTGAGCGCTATCAAGACCATCCCATAGATCTCCGCCGCCGACACCCATATTTCTTGGCTGACTTGTAGGTAATTTACCTCATCAACGCTCTTTTCACAAAGGGTTCTCAATTCATCAATTGTAAAATGATGTGAATCAGCTTTGTCTTTGTAAATCTCAAGGGCGTCACTTGCTGCAACAAAATGAATATCCGGAAGTTCTTTGACCATCTTGACGAAGGAATCGAGGTTCCTCAGATCCTCTTCAGAACGTGATTTTATTTTTAGGGAAGCTTTCGCCGGTTTCATACCAGGAGGATTTTTTCCGTCGAGAAAGTTTTTTCGTTCCCACCACTCGCTTGTAACATAAGTTGTAGGGTGGCAAAATACGCTGATTAACCCTACTTGATCTTCAGATCTCAATTTCTCATAGATTCTCTTGAATTCCCCGGGGACTTTATCCAACCAATCGTCGGGAAGATTTCGCAGACTTACGCCGGCATCGAGCGTCAATACGTTCGATCCCAGACACATCAGGTTAAGCACATTCCCGTACCAGAACGGACGTTCGTTCAGCGGCGAAATCGTGGACGTCTCGTCAAGGTACACCGGAATATTCCATCTTTTCAAGACGGGGTACGCTTGAGGAACCCAGCTCGTGCCTGGATGCCCATAGCACGACAACTCTCTGCCAAAGGACCCCTTGATCTCTTCAAAGCCTGCTCTTTCATTCTCTTCGAATTCTTTTTCTCCTTCGTCCCACGTCGAATCGCCAACATATTCACAAATGATCGGATGAATGCTGTGCGTGTTGCTATGATATCCAATGTCATGTCGAGACATCGCTTCCAGAACGTCAGTGCGCTTGTGATCTTTTAAGGCCCTGAGTTTTTCTCCGACTATCTTGAAGACGACTCTGACTCCATTTTTTTCCATTAAATTCGCTATTCTCAAAGGCGCGTCGTCAGTTTCCGGATTAACGAAATCTTCAGTATCAAACCACAGAACTGCAAGTACTGGAGAAGTCAAAGCGAATTTGGTTCAATAGGTGAACGTACTTAAGCAATCAGAAATTCCTCAACAAACCATCTGCAAACAATCGTTCTGTCCGGCCTGAAGCTCAAGAACGAGACTCAAACCACAAATAACTTTGATAATTTTGTAATTTGAGATACTAATCATGCGCCAAATGATGTTGCAAAATAAAGTGGCACTGGTAACTGGAGCAAGTCGAGGAATAGGCCGCGCGATCGCGAAGACCTTTGCATCCGAAGGAGCGACCGTTGCAATTAACTACAACAATTCTGAGAAAGACGCAACCACTCTTTTGAAAGAGGTCGAGGCAGAAAAGGGCAGGGGAATCTTGGTGAAGGCAGATGTTTCGAAGACGGCCGAAGTCCGAGACATGGTCGCCAAAACGCTAGAGGCGTGGGGACGGGTGGATATTCTCGTGAACAATGCTGGCATC
>JAPCJU010000005.1 GCA_027886795.1 Nitrososphaerota archaeon
ACGTAGCTTCGTATCACGGTGCTCAAAGCCTGGATCGAAAAATCGGGCCCGCGAATCCGTACATTTTTTTCGGGCTCCTGAGTTCCAGCTGTCTGTGAATCAGCCTCCTTTGAGATCTGCCTCAGGGGCGAGGCATCCACGATCGCGATTTGATTTTTCTTTTCATATTTCTCGAGATCCCAGCCATAATTTGACATCTCGCTGATCAGATGATGTTTGCTCTCTTCAAGTGAGACAAAGACTCCCCTTTCGTCGAATCGATCAACTCCATCAATTAGAAACTGCATTGCCATGAGAGTCTTTCCGGAACCTGGCCCTCCGGTAATCAGAATAACTCGTCCTCGAGGATACCCTCCGCCTAAAAGTTCGTCTAGACCCTGAATACCACATGGAACGTGCTCAGATTTCAAAAATAAGTTCAGCTCTGAATCAATCTACCTAGTTAATCGAGTTGTTCTTTCCCTTCTTTGATCGGCGCTACAACAGATTGGGTCCGAAGTATCAAATATCAACGTGCCTATCATACATCACATGGTATTTGGCAAAACCCAGAACCCCTAGGTTCTAGTTTTCCTCTTTCACCATGATTCCTTAGAAGGGGGGACAAGGTAATTTGAATCATGAACGGAACCACTCAAGAGTTCTCAAGGGAGCTCAGGAGTCAAAAATATTCATGCGTCTTCTGTGACTCCGTGTGGAAAAGACTACAGCAAGCTAGCGTTCAGACTGATCTCGAATTACTATACTTAGAGCATCTCAAGAAGTACCACGGACTCGTAGAATAGCTAGTTGATCCAAACTTTTCCGGATTAATTCAGATAGATTACAGGTACAGATTCACGGTACTAATCCGTAGTCTAGACAATTTTTCAATCGAATCAGTCACGGGTGTGGCCCGTCTTGCGTAACAGAGTCTTAAGCAAGTAGGGTTTTTTTTCTCACCGAAATGGTTTCTGTTAAGGCATTTTCATATAGAAGCAGAGGTCAGGAATATCGAATCCTGTGAAATTGTCACTGGAATGAAGTTATTTTGGTAATTCATGCTTCGTATAGTCTGGTGTGTTTGTAAGTGTCAGAGGCAACTACGCAGATCTCCAAAAGGCGGGAACAAAACAGCGAAATAAATCGAACAATCGCAAATCTGTTTTTCACGCAATATCACAATGCCGATGCTCTCTCCAAGTCATCAAAAAAACCTGGAGAGGCAATCAAGTTTTTCCATAATTCGAAAGGCAGGCTGGACAAGGAACTTCATCAGCTCTATAGAGATAGGTCAGCTCTGAATAGCTCGAAACTGGACAAGATATCGGTTTGCCATGCTCTCCTTTCGCTCGTCCACTGGCTATATCCAAATTACATCGGATACAACCGGCTGAGCAATGCCCGCTTGATGCACCGGCATTCAGCAGCAGCAATGGCGACCTCCCGATCCGAGACCTCGATAACTTACGCGATAGGTCTGATCGTCCAGCTGAGAATAACTCCATTTCTGATCAGATCAAGAAAATCCACGGTAGAAACTCTATCGAGACTACGTCTTGCCGCGAGGGAATTTTCTTCATCTGGCGATTTTGACGGAACTGACACTTCTTGGATCCCTGGCATGGCTTTTGATGCCCTGGGATTTTCGTACTTCCTGTTTGAGCGTGATATCGATAAGGCAGAACCGTATCTTACCCAGGCGTCAATCTGTTTTTCTACAAACAAAGAAAAGCTCCTCGAACGGCTTTCAAACCGCAGAAACAATGAAGCTGGAGTAGACAAAGTAAGACTCTCTTTTTTTAGAGCGATCGGCTCAGCCGCCCTTTGGGATCTTGGAATCTGCTACGAGGGCAAGGCGGAAAAAGCTGAGGGTGATGAAATGTTGAAATTCATAAAGCAAGCCAGAGTTCAGTACCACGCTTCTCTGAATTACTCTAGCCATACTTCATGGAACATCTATCGTGCTATGAGCTCATACAATCTTTCTGGCACTTACTTCAGGGAAGGGATGAATCAGGTCGAAAAGAAGAAAGCTATCAAGAACTTGGAACGATCAGTCTCTCTCGGTGAAGAATCACTGAGATGGTTTCGGCTTTGGTCAATCTATGAAAGTGATTTCCTTGGAGGGTCGTGGATTGCCGCTTTCTACCAGCACCTCGCCAATTTCGAGGGGAGATCTGAAAAGAAAAAACTGATGACGCGATCGATTGAGCTTGCAAAAAGAGCTGAGACTCTTGTAAACAATAAGAAGGTTGGACTCGCTAGATACAAGATCGCGAATCTCGGGGATATCTTCTATCAAAACTCGGAATACTATAGACAACTAGCAATCGAGAGGAAACTCGCCTCGATCCATTCTTCTCGGGATGAATCGAAAGTAGCTGAGCTTCTCCGCACATCTTTGTCTAATTGTTTGAAGAGCAGGGTGTTTTACTCGGATGCGGCCTTCGTCAATCGAAAGATAGATTCCTCCCTACTTGCAGGGGACATTTGCTATGACCTTATGAATTGTTCCTGGATAGATGAAAAAGAGAGAAGAAAGTATTCAGGAATTTCCAAGAAGCATTTCCGCGATGCCATTCGGATCTCAGGAGATCTAAGACTCAACGAGAAAATTGCATCTTCACACTGGCGCTTAGCTCAAGTGCTTGACAAGGAAGGAAAGTTTTCGCAAAGTGCTGCAAGCTACAGCGATGCCCATGAAGCATATGAGTCTGCCAGCTTGTCGCCTGAAAACGCCACAATTTATTCTGAGCCATCGAGTTACATGAAGGCGTGGTGCGATATTGAAAACGCAAAGGTAGCACACCGCTTGTCGGATTTCGAAAAAGCCGCAGAACTATACGGACGAGCGTCCGGCATCATCCGAAGTACCCACCGTTGGCAGTCCCGATCCCAATTTTATGGCGCAGAGTCAATGATAGAGGAAGCAGAAAGGGAGTCTCTTCGAGACAATACCGGCCTTTCCATTGATCGATTTGAAAAGGCAATTCGCATATTGACAGATCTCCAATCGAAGTTAAAGGATGATTTTTCTCTGGAAGCTAAATCTTTCTCCATAGTTGGGAGTCAGCTAAAGGCGTTCTGTTCGGCTCGGGTCATTCTTGAAAAATCAAAAGAATCCTATCGCATTGGCGCTACTCGAAAATCAATCAGAGGGTTGTCGCAGGCAGGACATATCTTTTCAAATCTTGCTAAGGAATTCTCTGTCTCGGATGTTCAACTGTCAAATGAGTTATCTTCGCTCGCTTCCCTGAGCATGGCTCTTCGAAGTCTACAGATCGCTCAAGTAGAGGGTGATTCGAACATGTATCTTGAAGCGCGGCAGATTTTTGAGAAAGCTGCAGCCGAATCAAGTTCAAGCGGATTGAAATCGCTGCATTCTGGCTTGGCAGGTTTTGCGAACTTTCTATATTCCTCAAAGGAGATAGAGGATTCACTCGAGTCAGGGTTGGACATCGAACAACTTGTGGAATGTGATAAAGCGCTTGGGTCGGCTGAAGGTCACTTTACTAAACTTGGTAACAAGTCATTTCTGGCAATGCTAAGAGCCAGTAAACACATACTTGACGCCACAATAAAGATCAATGCAGCGGAGCGAGAGCTAGAGAATTCCGAGGTCAAGGCAAAACTCTTCCGTGGCGCCCAGAGGTCATTGTCTCTCGCGTCAAAGTATTATGAAAGACTTGGCTCGTCCGCTCGTTTGAAAGAATCCCTCCGAATGATCTCTACAGTCAGGCAAAACAAGGAACTCATACCGATAGCTCGAGATATTATTGCGGAGGTTGCATCAAGTCAAGGTGTGTACGCAGCAATTTCCAACTCTTCGCTTTTTGAGAAATCACCAGAGAACTCTGCAAGGGAGCTGGATTCGGCTTTTGTAGTCACTGATCTAAAAGTGCAAAACCCTGTCGCAATCCTGCAAGACTCTATTGCTTTCACATTGACAATTTCGAACATTGGAAGCGAGTCAGCTTTCGCAGTGAAATTTAATGGTGTATTGCCAGAAGGCTTTCAACTTTTGGATCGCAAGTACCCACTGTCACGCGATAATTCTCTTCCGATTCCTATGAAAATTGAACCTGGATCTTCTAAGAATTTCATGTTCTCCATGAAATCCAGTTCAATAGGAGAATTTGTCTGGAACCCATCCCTCGTTTACATGGACGAAAAAAGGAGATACAGAATTACAAAACCGCAGACAGGCCTCGTTGTCATTGAGCCGACAGAACTTGTCGACATTCCTTTGTTGTCGAAAAAGAAGGAGAAGCTTCAGGCCCAACTGAAGCTAGTTGATTCAACTAAACAATCTGAGGAATTCTATTCTTTAAGGGAGGAAATCTCCAAGATTGAAGAGAACATCGCGAGGTCCATGAATGAGTATGAAAAATTGAATTCGCGGCTTGAGCAGGTCCGGGCTGATCTGAAAGCGATTGATTTGTTGCAAAATGATGCTCTAAATATCGACGAGAAAAAGAAACTCCAGAACGAAGAGATCATTCTAAGAGACAGAATAGAGCGGAGGCGTTCAATATTCCTACAAATAAATCAATCATGATCGGGATTTCTCAAACTCTTTCCGAGCTCCTTTACAAGGAAGCGATGCCAAATGGGCTCACATTGTTGTCTGGTGCGACTGGATCGGGGAAAACGATATTCGCGGCGCAGTATGCCCAAGAGATGCTCCTGAGCGGGGGAAAAGTACTCTGGATTACTACTGAGGAATTGCCAACGACACTCAAGGCACGAATGTCGCGATTTGGCTGGAGTTTTGAAAAATCAGAATCCGAAAGAAGACTGCAAATAATCGATGCTGTTTCTCCTGCGCGGCTGGGCTTTTCAGAGAACATGGGTCGGGGAGTGCTGGGTCTTGACCCAACAGGAATGCTCATACTGATTACCGACCAACTGAGGAAGAACGAGTCCTCCGGATCTAGATTTCTGGTGGTCGTTGACTCGATATCCAGGCTGCTTCTATCTTGCGATTCGAAATCAGTCATTGATTTTGTCTCATGTTTGAGTTCCAGGTTAGAGAATTACGGGACACAAGGTATGGTGACCGTTGCAGAAGGGGCCCATGATGACAGGATTTTGAACTCGTTGATATTTTCCTGTGGCAGTACCTTCAGGTTCAAGATGAAGGAAGAGGATCAAGTTCGAGCGAGGCAATTTAGAATAGAAACCCTGAGGGAAAGAAAGCACGATGATCGGTGGAAGAATTACAAGATCACGGACTCTGGTCTTGACATTGAGATTTAGGACATGAGAGAAATGAACGGAAACAAGAATCGAGGCGCAGAGTAATGGCACTTCTGAGCAAGGTACGATCCGGTATAGACGGTTTTGATGAGCTTGTCTTGGGAGGGTTACCCAGGGGACAATCTGTACTTGTGACCGGCGGGACCGGTACCGGAAAAAGTACATTTGCCATTCAATTCGTCTACAAGGGAGCTCGTGTTTACGATGAACCCGGTGTCTATGTTACGATGGAGGAGAGCGTGCCAAGCATCCTCAAGAATGCTTCGACTCTTGGTTGGGATCTGGAGGCCTTGCAAAAGAATGACAAGATCTCACTCCTCGATCTTTCCCCCGCAATAAAAGGTCAAATGAGGAGAGTCGACGTCTCTGATGTTTTTGCAACCATCTCGTCGCATTGCGGAAGAATAGGGGCAAAGAGGATAGTTATCGATCCGATCTCTATCTTCGGCACGCAGACTGATAGCCTGATGCAACTGAGGCAGGATCTTCTAAGATTTTCGAGCTTACTCAAGGAACTAGATGCGACGGTTTTGTTTGTCACCGAGATTCCGGAGGATAGCCAGGCGCTGAGCAGGTATGGGGTTGAGGAGTTCATAGTAGACGGCGTCGTAGTACTCTATTTCTCTCGTGTCGGGGGACTCAGAGTGAGAGGAATTGAAGTTCGAAAAATGAGGGGGACTTCTCACAAAGAAGGAATTTTTCCAATGAAAATTGGGGAGTCTGGAGTAGTAGTTTTTCCCTCACGAAAATTGCCAAAGCTGACTTGATCCAGTCTTAGATCGTGTAAGCACCTGAGATTTCAAAATCAGAGGATTTTTCAGACAAAATCTCTAATTAATCGAGCATCCAATTTTGTCTCGGCCGCAAAGATGCATCTGTCGGAGAGGGAGATTCTCATTGGGAAATACAAGCATGCGGCTTACAAGGCGTGTTACTGGACGGAGCAGAGTCTGAGGACTGGTGGCAGACGGCATTGTTACAAGCACAATTTTGGGATTGAAAGCCATCTGTGCGTCCAGTCTACGTCTTTTCGTGGGTGCAACATTGCGTGCAGCTTTTGTTGGCGCGATGTTGAAGGGAGACAGCACTCGTTTCAAAAACTCGATGAGCCCGATGAAATTGCGGATCAGCTAATCCTCGAGCAAAGGGCGATTATTGAGCAGCATCTTCCCTTCGCTCTCGACAATTACGAAAACATGATCAAAGTGGTCTTCGCCCTCGCGCGAAGCAAGAGCAGAATTTCTATTCCGGAGATTGCCGAGGCAAGCGGCATTTCTCGAATGCGGGTCAAGGACGCAATCAATGATCTGAAGAATGCGGGCGTCGTCAATGGAAGTTCGAAGAATTCATTTTCGCTCAAGGGAGATCTGGTCGACGAAGCTTCGGTTTCTGAAGAAGCCTCGAAAAATCTCATAGAGAAACTGGTAGCTTCTCGTAAGGATATCATAGGTGTGCATCTTGAAGCTGCAAGACCAAAACACGTTGCGATTTCTTACGACGGAGAACCCACAATGTATACCCGCTTGGGGGAACTGATCAACGAATTTAGAAAAAGGGGAATCTCAACTTTTGTTGTCACGAACGGCACGTTCCCCGAAAGGATCAAAGATTTTGAGGACAAAGGCAATCTCCCCACTCAGCTATACGTTACGATGGCAGCTCCGGATAAGGAAACATACCTCAAGGTTTGTTCTTCCGTTCAACCTTTTTTCCCCGTTCATGAAGATCACTGGGACAGGTTGAACAAGACCCTTTCAATGCTTTCCTCGCTAAAGTGCAGAACGGTAATCAGGATCACCAGCGTTAGGGGAGTAAACATGATCAGACCTGAAGCTTATCAAAAGATAATCCAAAAATCTAATCCAAGCTTCCTTGAGGTCAAAGGGTTCTCGATAAGCGGAAACGCTCCACGAATTTCAGAAAGACTCGGAGAGACCTCTCTGGGTTTCAAGGATCCGAGCTTGATGCAGAGGGCGCTCGCGTATGCCCCCACTCACGAAGAGATCGTCGGATTCGCCAGAAAGATTTCTGACGATTACAAGTTGTTTCCAATCATTAGCGAGAGCGAACTGAACCGGCAGGTACTTCTGAACGTAGGCTGGAAAGATCCTGGTAACGTCGCAATTGATTTTCCGAATGAGCTGTGATGTGTCAAGAACCATGTCACAAATTTCATTTCAAATGATTCGTCCACAAGCGAAAGATCGCGAATTAATTTTGCAAATGTTGAGGGGCTCGGGTTTGACGACTGAGGGGGTAGATGATAGCGGATTCTGGGTTGCGAAAAATGTAGAAGACAAGCTAATTGGCGCAGTGGGTCTGGAAACTTGGGGGAACCAAGGGTTATTGCGCTCGCTCGTAGTCGAAAAAAGCTACAGAGGTTTGGGAGTTGGTCGTTCCCTCGTCTTGCATACTGTCGAATTAGCGCGGAAGAGAAAGCTCAAAGAACTGTTCTTGATAACGGAAGCCGTCAAGGATTATTATTTGAAATTTGGCTTTGAAGTTTTGGAACGAAACAATGTCGAAGGGCAAGTGCTGGGTTCAGCCGAGTTTCGGGGTGCATGTTTAGAATCTGCCGATGTAATGAGGATAATTCTATAGTCTCAGCTGCCGGCCTTGGAGGTCAAATCCGCGTTATTCCGCTGCAGTCTTTAGGCCGAGGTACATCCGTGAGAGCTCTTGATGAGCAAGTAGATCTTTCGCTGAGCCCTCGAAGACCCTCTTCCCGCTTACAAGAAGATACGCTTTGTCTCCGATCTCAAGCGCCTTTTTCGCATTCTGCTCGACAAGAAGAACTGTCATGCCAAGATTCCTCGGCAAATCCACCACCTTTCTGAGAACTTCGGTAGCTAGTTTCGGAGACAAGTTTGCAGTGGGCTCATCTAGCATGATCACCTTTGGCTTACGTATCAGTGCCATGGTCATCGCGACCATTTGTCTCTCTCCCCCGCTCAAATTCTGAACCTTTGATTTCAAGTAATTTGAGAGCTGGGGGAACATGTCGAGGCCGATTTGAAGTCTGGAATCAAATTCTCGATCGGGCACGGTGTATCCTGCCATCTTGAAATTCTCCGCTACCGTGAGCTGCGTAAAGGCACTTTCAGTCTGGGGAAGATATGCGAGGCCCCGCTTTGCAATCTCATGCGCAGGAAGGCCCGAAATTTTCTTTCCGTCCAGAGAAACATCTCCGCCGTAGATGGTCGTGAGTCCCGCTATAGTTTTGAGAAGAGTGCTTTTTCCCGATCCGTTGGGGCCGACAATTACCGTGATTTCTTTGTCCGAGGCCTCAAGAGAAATGCCATTAATGATGTGCATGCTGCCGTAACCGGCAGAAATGTCGCGAACAGAAAGCAAAATGATCTTCGATATTCCCTTTAACCGCCTAAATAGGCGTCAATTACTCTCGTGTCTGATGTCACTTCCTGCGGGGTACCTGTGATTAACAACTTTCCATATGCCATCGCGATTACGGCATCGACGTAGCTTAGGGCAATGTCCAGTCTGTGCTCGATAATCAAGAACGTAATCCCGTAGTTATCTCTAAGTTTGATGAGCGTCGAAAATATTTCGTGCGCAAGGGTCGGGTTCACTCCGGAAATTGGCTCATCTAGAAGTATCACGCTGGCGTTGCTTATCAGCGCCCTACCTATCTCAAGGAGTTTAAGCTGGCCCCCGCTTAAGACCGCGGCACGATGATCCCACATGTGGGACAAACCAACCATCGCCAAAACATCAAATGCTATCTCTGCGGTTCTCTCTTCTTCGCTTATCCAAGATTTCTTGACAAGAGATCTCGCAAAGCTTTCACCTGGGTTATCCTTTTTCGCAACCATCACATTTTCGAGAACCGTTAGCTGAGGAAACAACGAAGGAATCTGAAAGGTTCTGGCTAATCCACGCCGGTATACATCATGTGGAGACAAACCTGTGATGTCTTTGCCACGAAAAAATACTTTTCCTGAATCCGGTTTGTACAGACCTCCAATCACATTGATTAGAGTTGTCTTTCCAGATCCGTTGGGGCCCATGAGAATTGTAAGCGATTTTTCTTCCGCGCCGAATGAAATATCGTCTAGTGCATGCAGGTTGCCAAAAGACTTGCGGATGTTTTGAACTTCTATCGCAAAGCCCATATCTCTCAAATCAAGATGTTCAGGCAGAAAAAAGAAAAAGGGGGAAAAGGAGTTTGTTTCTTATTTAACTCCTTTTATGTTGAAGGTTTGTTTGTCCAAGTTACAGAGTTTGCCGAGAACGACCACGATCCGCATACTGTCCATGCAAGACTGCTGGCCGGGCCTGTGATGCAATAGATCAGATAGTCGGATGCCGCTCTATCTCCACTTGCGTCGAGCAGTGTCCATCCAGATACTCCGTAGTAGTTGTCTGCGACTGTTGATATGACCGATTGAACGCATGAACCGCTGTTCTGTCCACATGCTAGAATGGAAAGGGCTGCGATCCAAACATCGTCATAAGAACCTATCGCGTAGGGGTCGCAGGTTCGGCTCGTCGCAGAAAAGAGCTGCTTGCAAAGGGTCTGTGTTTTACTGCTGTTGGTGAAACCGAATACTGTAGATGGAAGTCTGACAGCTTGAATTGCAGAAGCTATGGTTGAGTTTGTGAATACTGATTCCCCTTGCTCACCATCGGTTCCGTACCATGGCTGTTGTGTCTTTAGAAGAGCAGGGTAGTTTGTGCTGGCTTGCTGAATCAATGTGGCGCCTTCATCGAATGCTATGAGCTGTATAGCCACCGCATCGGCTCCGTATTTCGTTACCGCAGCATTCCAGTCAGTATTGAGCGTACTCAGGATTGGCACGAAGTTCGTCGTTGTTGCATCATATGGAATCGAGTCCGCTACTGTTCCGCCGGCAACACCAAAGGCTGCAGCAGTGTAGTTGGCTAAACCGCTACCGTAAGTATCTTGTCGGTATACTTGTATTACTGCTTTGACACCATCTTGCCACATCATGGCCGCGTCAGCTTTTCCCTGAACGATGTCTGTTGGTGCCGTTCTGAAAAGATAGTCATTTGGGATCGCTAGGGAGTGTGCTGTTGATGATGGACTGATCATGACGATCTGGTTTGAATTTGCGAATGAAAGCAGTGCTTGCGCAGTGCCGCTGTTGAGCGGTCCGACAGTTACCGATATTCCATCAGATTTGAATGTGTTCATGGCATTTTGTGCCTTTGTGTTATCCAGAGCGTAGTCTTCAACAACTACGTTGAACGTGACTTTTCCTGCATACGGTGTGTTTTGCAGATAGGCGTTGATATCGTTGATTGCTTGATGTGTTGTGAAGTTAATCTTTGCACCTATACCAGATAACCCGTCTGTTAGGTCGTCTAGAACACCGATGCTGATAGTACCCGACAATCCACCGCCTCCACCACCACTCACAGTGGTTGTCACAGTCGAACCGGTTCCTGGGACCGTTACCGTTGTCCCGCCTGTTCCTGGTCCAGTTACTGTCGTAGTCTGTGTACTTGTTTTAGCTGATCCTGTGGCTGCATATCCGACTCCAGCGCCGATCACTAGTCCCACTACCAATAACACGGCAGCTATCGCCGAAGAAACACCCGAACGTCTTAGCTTAATTTTAGGCATTGAGGCTCCTCAGAAGATCGGAATGTATTTAACTCTTAAGGCAAATCACGAGCGAGATGATCGACCCCACAGTTTCGAATTCCATAATTTATGGATCACTCGTGGGATTGATGTGCGTTGGCCTAACTGTCACTTATCTCACTACAAAAGTACCGAATTTTGCCGTTGGCGACTTTGTCGTTGTCGGTACATATGCAACTGCAGCTCCGTTTATCCTCTGGGATGTTCAAAGTCCGTACTTCACTGTACCAATAGGGATAATTTTTGGTGGCATCTCCGCGGTCGCTATGTATCTAATCGTTCTGCGGCCTTTGATTCGTCGCGGTTCATCCCTTGTAGTTCTGATGATTGCGACTCTCGCGGTTGACATCATCTTCACGGGAATTTTCGAACTGTTCGTAGGTTACATGGGAAGCAAGTATGGGAGAATTTTGAATAACAAGGGATATGGTGGTCAATTCTATACTTTAGGGCAACTAAAAGATTTTCAGATATTTGGCAATAGTGGTTTGTTGATTGTTGCACCGGTTGTACTTGTGACGTTATCTATCGGCCTTTATTTGTTGCTCACCAGATCAAAGTTTGGGGTAGCGATGAGAGCTGCAATTGAGAATTCAAACCTTGCTCGGACAGTGGGAATAAATGTGGAGAGGGTCAACATCATATCTTGGTTTCTGGCTGGGGCCATCGCCGGTTTAGCAGGTGGCCTAATAGCAATATGGACAGCTACGCCCGAGGGCAATTCTTCTTTGCTCATAGTAGACATTTTCGCTGGTAGCGTGCTGGGAGGCCTTGGAAGTGTTTACGGCGCGATAATCGGAGGATTAATCATAGGTGCCAGCGAAACATATCTTGCGTCCGCCTTGAGTGGATTGGTCAGCCAAATCTATGGGGCGAGTGTCGGATCTCAGGTTCTAGAATTTCAAAAAGGGATTCCACTTGCGATCATGATAATAGTACTTCTTATTGCACCGCATGGACTAACGGGCGTGAACTGGAAAAGAGTTGGGAAAAGAGTCGGGTTAATGAAATAAATGGGTTCTATTCCAACTTTTACCGTCAGCTGTGGTACGACGCACATTGACCTCGTCTCTGTTTTTGTAAATGTTGGCATAATTTTTTGTATTTACTTGGTCGTAAGCTTGACTGTTAATCTGGAATTTGGATATACTGGAATTCCAAATTTCGGGAAAGTTCTTTTTGTGGCTGTAGGAGGCTTGATGGCTGGCACTCTCTCCTATCGCCTCGCCCTTTACGTTCTAAATCTTCAATCAACCGATGTTATTGCAAACCAGGCGATATTCAACTCTTCAATAAGCAAGTACATTGTTTCTCATCCCTATTTTGGTGTGGAGCTGTTTTTGTTTTCTCTGATCGTGGGAGGGGGACTCGCAGCCCTGATTGGCTATCTCGCGTCATTTCCGGCGATCAGACTGAAAGAAGACTATCTAGGAATGCTTCTATTGGCAGCTGGTCAATTCTTTCTCATCTTCGTCACAGCATATTATCCGATAACGGGAGGGACGCAAGGCCTTCTAATACCTGATCCTGTTAATTGGGCGGTTTCCACGAAAGATTTGCGTGACATTGTAGTACTTGGAATCCTGATTTTGGTCGCTGTGGCAGTTTATCTTTATTCGGAAAGAGTGGCGAGATCCCCCTTGGGAAGGATGATGCGAGCCGTTCGCGACAACGAGATCTCATCCGAAGCCATTGGCAAGAACACGATTGGAATCAGACGAAATGTTTTGATCATTGCTTCTGCCCTAAGTGGTGTCGCCGGCGTACTTTATGTGCTCTGGTCACCCGCGATTTCGCCTGGGACTTTCCTCAGAACGGAATGGACATTCTATCCTTTTGTGATAGTTATTCTCGGAGGTGCTGCAAATAACTTGGGCGTTGGGGTAGGGACGGCTGTCTTTGTCGGAATTACAACGATCATCGATCAGGCTCGAACTTGCATTCTGGGTAATGGAATTTCTCTTCCCATAGATATTAACGCGATAGAACCAATAGCGATTGGTATTCTACTCCTGGTCGTTCTATTATGGCGACCGAAGGGGCTGGTGCAAGAAAAACCGAGCTCCACCATACGTAAATCGAGGCTCAAAAATATATTTGAAAAAGCAAACAAAGTGCTTAGTCAAGAAAGGGCTCAGCTTCCCCGTCAAAGCACTGATGCAGATGACGAGACGGTAATGAAGTCTGATGACGACGGCTAGGACTCCTTTTGTACATTGTCACTTGAAGAAGATCGCGAACACGACTGAAACCTGCAAGCTTCTCCCATTCATAGTACTTCGCAAACAAAAACGGGTCGCACAAAAATCTACCAACAATAGATTTCGGATCTAATTGAGATCTACGTTTATTCCAATTTTTTTCCGAACGGCATTTCGATAGGCCAAAGAAGCGGCTGCGCAATCTTGGATCCCCAGGCCCACCGATTTGAACAACGTAATCTCTTTAGCGGATGTCCTTCCTGGCTTAGATCCCAGGAGAACTTCGCCAAGGTTGCCGATGATCTCGTCCCTTCGGAACTTGCCTTCATTGATGGGAATTATCAGGTCTCCAGCTTCGCTCAAAGCCGCCTCCTCATAGTCCACGAAAACTCTCGACTTCAAAATAGTCTCAGTATCTAACTCTCTTTCGTCGGGCTTGTAATTTCCGAAAGCGTTTATGTGAGTGCCAGGTCTGATTTCTTTGCCATCAAAGAGCGGAGTCTTTGAAGTTGAAACAGTCACTACAATATCTGACGCTCTTAATATATCGCGGGGCTCATCTGCAATTTTGATCTGGAGATCGAGCTTTTTACTCATTTCATCGACGTAACTTTTCGCCCTTTCTCTAACAGAATCGTAAACCATAGCGTCGGAAATGTTTCTCACTTCTTTTAATGCCACGAGCTGCGTCTTCGCTTGAGTACCCGCCCCGAAAATTCCTACGGTTGAAGAGTCCTTTCTGGACAGATACTTTGCAGCCAAACCGCCCAGACCACCCGTTCTCATACCGGTGATGAAAGTCCCGTCCATGATTGCGAGCACTGCGCCGGTCACTGGATCGTTCAAAACGATCGTACCCATTATCGTGGGTAGGTTCCTCTCAAAGTTCTTGGTGTAAAGCGTAACTATTTTTGTCGAAAAAGAATTCATGCCGTAAGCAGGCATTATTCCTATCCAGCCCTCTTCCTTTGGAAGAACCACTATAGATCGGGGAATGATGAAGACCTTGCCGAGTGCAAGCTCTTTGAATGCTTCCTCGAGCGAGTCGATCATGTCGCCCATCGAGAGTACCTGCTCTAAATCGGAACGTGAGAGCATCAAGACCATATTTTAGAACACCAAAATTTTACCGCGCCACTTTATCAATTCTTTTGTTAGATGTCTAGAATTTGAGAACGTCAAAATTATTCCATTAACAATTTGAGTTGATCCAATTTGAGATCAGGAATTTTCAAATTGAGCGGAGCTTCCAAAACGAAAACAGGAACTACACCATCCGGAATTTTTGATAACTTTTCTCGGATATCTTCGATGTCACCTATCAGCGCAAGTTCATCTATCAGTTTATCATCAACAGCTTCAACGGCGCTCTTACTTCCGGCTACTGAGTGTGCTTCCACTATTTTTTTGACGTTTTTTTCAAGACCTAAATTGCAAAGATTTTTCGCGTAATAGGCGCCCATTGAAGCCACGTAGAAAGCGATGTTTCTAGCAACTTCGAGCCTAGCTTTTTCTGTCTCGTCACTATTCATTGTTATTTTCAAATGGAGATATGAGAAGACCTTCTTCCTGTCTGACGAATCTCCTTTTCTCACCAATTCCACCGCCCTAGAAAGCGCCGAAATAGGATACATCGTTACTATCGCACCATCACCGATCTCACCGGCTAGTTTCAAATTTCGATCGCCCATCGCTCCAAGGTAGATTTCTTGACTCGTCTCCTTCGCCTTCGTGTAGAGCTTGAATCCAGAAAGTTTCATCGTATCGCCCGGAAAATCAACAATTTCTCCGCGAGCAACCTTTCGGATTACATCAACGTACTCCCTGGTCCTTTTCATCGGCAGGTCAAAACTGGCTCCATGCCAGTTTTCCACCAAGGTCTTTCCGCTCGTCCCGATACCTAGCAAGAATCTTTCGCCGGATATCTGATCTAAAGTCGCGCAGGCCATTCCTATTACTGCAGCAGACCGGGAAAAGACGTTCAATACGCCGATTCCAATCTTAAGGCGACTTGAAATTCCGAGTAAGTAACCGGCCGTTGAAAGAGATTCTAATCCCCATGCTTCAGTTATCCAAAAATAATCAAACCCTAATCGATCAGCTTCGAGACAAATGGCCCTGGTTGAATCAATGGTGGCACCACGCCAGGAGATGGCAAGACCGAAATTCATCAGATCACAGTACAGAAGTCTTGAGAGAAAATGTACTCTGTTCTCACGTTTTCTAAGTAAGTAAAATATTTGGCGTTGTTGACATGGTCCATCATATCAACATCGGCGAACTGGACGACGATTTGTTTCGTGAAGTTTGCTTTCAATTCCCATTAGTCTCAATGGGAAATGTATTAAACAATCCCCGATTCCAAAGAGAAGAGTCCCTAGGCGGTTTCAGCCTCAAGACTGTCCGTCTCTTCAGGCACGTCTGGAAACTTTGATCTCATTCGCTGCTCCACAATCGCGCCTGCTTCCTCTATCACTTTCTCGGCTTCATCGCTCGTCGGCTCGAAAGTGAGTTGACCCGGATTGAGATTGCCAGCGTCGACCAGTATCCCAGACAACAACCCTGAGATTTCACCGATTTCACGCTCGGCGTCCGGAACCAGATTTATCAGCCCAGGCTGTACTCCCCTGATTACGTCAATGGCGGGCGCAAGAGTATTGGCCAAGTCGCCGAGCTCCTGAATCGTGCTCAGCCGCAGATTGAGTTGTTCGAGAGCAAGCTTTGCATGTGAAACTACGTTATTCATCTTTCTGACCTCGGACAGTTCGTTTGCAAGCATGCTCGCTCTCACATCGTCGTTTCTTTGCATCGAAGAGACAATCTTCGAAAAGATCCCCGCGTCTTTCTCTCTCAACTTCGCGGAAGCTTGGTCGAGTTTTACTACTTGAATCTGAATTTGTCTTGAGGCGAGCTCCAACTTGGGTTTTAGAGGCTCTGTCGATCTCAAGCCGTTCACTAATTTAGAACCTATTCCGTCCGAATCCTTTGTCGCCTTTTGCCACTTTTCTGAGAAATTAACCAAAAAGAACTGCCCCTGAATACAAGTAATCCATCCAGCGCCCCCAGCAAACCATAAGGCCGCGTGTAAAGAACAATTTACTTTCCAAACGAAAATTAGTTGACTAGCTTCATGAGTGAGCATGGAACATTGGAAAACACCCCATCTGAATTCGCGGTCAGTTTTGCAGCGCTTTCAAATTCTAAAAAAGGCCCAAATAGGCTAATCGTTGATAAATTTGTACTACTCAAAAGTGGTATTACTATGTCGATAGTAGCTCGCGTTTCCTGTAAAGAGTGAACGCATTTCGAACAATATCTATATGCGGGCAATCCCAAGTCTTTTTCCTGGTTACAACGCACATGCAACTCAAAGTTCTCGATAGCGCACCGATTTTCGGATCTGTCACCGAGACCGGCCAGAAAATTTCCTTGTCAGATTTCTTGGGAAAGACGAGCGTTGTACTTTACTTTTATCCTAAGGATTTCACCTTGGGATGCACCAAAGAAGCTTGCTCTTTTCGCGACAGCTGGGACAAAGTTACTTTAATGGGTGCGACAGTGATTGGCGTCAGCTCGGATGATCCTGAAAGCCATGAGAGATTCAAGAAAGAACACTCGCTTCAATTTACACTAGTTAGCGATCAAGATCATGCGATCCGCAAGATGTACGGAGTGGAAGGAAAATTTATCCCCTCAAGAGTTACTTTCGTAATCGACAAGCAGGGAAAAATCAGGAACATCTTTAACTCTCAGCTAAACGTTACAAAACACGTCGAGAAAGCGTTGGAGACGCTGAACGTCATATCAAACGAGGCTGCAGCATAATGGCGAAAAGCCGTGGCGTTCTCTCTGGATTGATGATGTTTTTTGGGGCACTTTTAGCGTTGTCCGGTTCGGTTTTCACACTTCAGGGTTTGGGAATAGTAGGGCCGTCGAATGGTTTCATGTTTGAAAGTCAAGAATGGGTATTCCAAGGCGTCGCAATTCTTGTTGTTGGAATTATTGTACTACTCATCGGGTTTTTTTCAAGACCCAAAACGAAACTCATGCCGAGTCTGGGTGGTCAGAATCCCGAAGAAAAGAAGGAAGGAGTGTAACTAAGGGAATCATGGCCGCCTAACTGGTTGACTTTTTTATCGCCTGATCCAGATCGAATATCAGGTCGTCGACGTCTTCCAAACCGACGGAGAGTCTTATCAAACCGTCCGTGATTCCAGCTTCCAGTCTAGCCTTCTTGCTCATCGCCGCGTGAGTCATCGTGGCGGGATGGGTGACCATCGATTCAACAGCACCTAGATTCTCCGCCAGCGAAATCAAAGAAATACTGCTCGCAAACTTGAGTCCAGACTTTACGCCTCCCTTTAGCTCGAACGCTAGAAGACCTCCATGTCCACGGAGGTGTTGCCTTCTAGCAATCGAGGCCTGCGGAAAGCTGTCTAATCCCGGATACAGCACCTTGGTAACTTTTGGGTGACCTTCGAGGTACTCCGCAATGATCTGCGCATTTTCGCAGTGTTTTTTCATCCTGACTTCAAGCGTCTTCAACCCGCGTATCGTCAACCACGCGTTGAATGGAGATTGGATCAGACCCATCGCATTTTGGATGTACTTTATGTCGTCCAGGTCTTTCTTCGTTTTTGTTATTATCGCCCCACCAACGGTGGTGTTGTGGCCTTCGATGAATTTTGTTGTACTGTGTAGAGTGATGTCGGCACCTAAATCTATCGGGACTTGCAGGGCTGGAGTAAGAAAGGTGTTATCAACTACGAGTTTTGCTTCTCCCTTTACCTCTGAAATTGCTTTGATGTCCGTTAGTTTGAGGGTTGGGTTCGCCGGAGTTTCCACGAAAATCATCTTGGTTTCTTTTCTGATAGCATTTCTGACTGCCTCGGCGTCTCCCGAATCAACGTACGAGAATTTTATCCCGTACCTCGAAAGGATCATGTTGCACAGTCTCGGGGTTCCACCATAGACCACGTTTGAAATTATTGCATGGTCTCCTTGACTGAGCAGGGCGAATGCCGCTGAGATTGCGGCCATTCCGGTTCCAAAGCAAGCGCCTCCCACCCCTTTCTCGAGAATGCCGAGATTTTCCTCAAGCACCTGAACAGTGGGATTTCCACTCCGCGAATATGTGAATCCTTTGTTTACACCGACGGCCTGTTGGACATAAGTCGTGGTCTGATAAATCGGAAGTGAAATCGCTCCAGTCGTCGGGTCTGGAACCTGCGCCGCATGAATTGCCTTCGTGGCGAAACCAGTCTCGGAAATTGAATCCTTCTTCTTCGTGGTTCCCTTATCTACTGTCTGTTCAGTCAAATTCATTTACACCATCCAGCAAATTAGAGCGTACTCTAAAAAGTTACACCCTTAGGTTGCGAACCATCTAGAAATCCATTATTTGCCATCCATTCATCGTTGTACACCGTTGATAGGTATCTCTCTCCCGTGTCCGGGAGAATCACCACGAGATTATCATTTGATCCGAACCTCTGAGCGATCTTC
>JAPCJU010000050.1 GCA_027886795.1 Nitrososphaerota archaeon
AGGGCGATATCGCCTGTTTACCGGCCGGGGCCTCCCTGGGGGCGAGTTGAGGGCGACTGGCTATACGGAATGGGTGCGTTCAATATGAAATCTGCGCTCGCAGCGTATGCTTCAGCAGTTCGAACTATACAAGATTCAGGAACGAAACTGAAGGGAAGCATCGTGGTAGCGGGAGTAGTCGGCGAAATTGAAAAGACCCAGGTGGATCAATACAGGGGCCCTCAGTACCGGGGCTATGGTTACGGGACAGCTTACCTGGTCTCTCACGGAGGTGCTTCTGATGTTGCAATCCTCGGCGAGCCGACTGGTCTCAGGCTAATGTGCGCGCACAGCGGCAGCTGCTGGTTCCGGATCGGCTTGAAAGGTACCTTGGTTCACACTGGTCACGCAGGAAGTGTTTCTAATGTTATTCAGCAAATGAATAAGATCATTTCCGCTTTAGAGCGCTGGGTGCCGGATTACAAATCACGTTATAGTTTCAGGGGGGTAGAGCCCACAGTCAACTTCGGCTCAGTGGAGGGAGGCTGGCCCTGGAGGGCTTCAAGGACTCCGCTTTTCTGTAATCTGTATTTGGACGTGAGATTCCCGCCCAGGTACCGCGCTCTTGAAATAAAAAGGGAGGTTCAAGCAGTTCTGGATGACGTCAAGAAAGAGCATGGAATAGATGCTGACCTTGAGATCTATGTTACCGACGAGTGGTCAGAGGTCTCTGAAGAAGAGTATGTTTCCCTGTCCGTAAAGAAGGCGCACAAGGAAGTCTTTCAGAGTCCTGCTGAAACCGTTTATTTCTCTTGGTCTTCTGATGCTAACATACTTACGCGACACGGGATAATTGCGGTTAATTACGGTCCCTCAGGAGGACCCGGCAAGGAAACTCGCGGCACGATGTTCATTCCTAACTTGTCAAAATGTGCGCAGGTCTACGTTCTCTCTGCCTTGGACATTTGCTCTAAACCGGCCTCAGCTGTTCGAAAAATGAATTCCATATGATCGTTAAGCGCGTTCAATAATTATCCGAGTTTGACTTTATGTCAAAAGGAAGACGGGATGCGAACCCTCCAGATTCCGTCAAAAGAGCTTGGGGGTACGCTTCAAGCCATAAGGCGAATTTTGTTGAGTCTCTGAAAAAATTGGTCAGCCAACCAAGCATCTCTGCCCAAGACACCGGTCTCAAAGAATGCGCAGAAATGGTCAGGAAGGGAATGTCAGACCTGGGTTTCGATACAAAACTAATGAGTGTCGTCGATGCACCAGACATAGTTTATGGATTTCTCAAGAGTAATCAAAAAGATGCAAAGACTCTCGTCGTTTACAATCACTACGATGTACAACCTGTCGAGCCAGTTGAGGAATGGAAATCCGATCCATTCAAACCAGTCGAGAGAAACGGCAAATTATTCGGAAGAGGGGTTGGCGATGATAAAGGCGAGCTGGTGGCAAGGTTCAATGCCATTGAATCCATCCTGAACTCGGGCGAATCGTCTAGACCGAGCATTAAGTGGATTGTCGAAGGTGAGGAGGAAGTCGGCAGTCCGCATCTCCATGGCTTCATTGAAAAGAACAAAACCTTGCTCGCTGGAGACGGTTGCTTGTGGGAAGGTGGCTCGCGATCTCCTCGTGGCAGGTCGGAAATTGAGTTGGGTGTCAAGGGCTTACTTTACGTCGAATTCCGATTGAGAGTCGGCAAGAAAGACCAGCACTCGCAGTATGGTACTAACCCGCCTAATCCAGCTTGGCGGCTTGTAAATCTCTTGAAGACGATAAGGAATGAAAAGGGAAAGATTCTGATTAAGGGGTTCTATGATGACGTTGTTTCACCAACAGCACAGGAACGAGAGTTTCTAGAGCAAAATGATTTCTCAGCTAAAGACCTTAAGCAAGCGCTCGAAATCGATTACCTTCTTGTAGAAAAGGACGACATTGCAACGGTTACAAAGCACCTTTACTCGCCGACCGCAAACATCGCGGGTTTTGGTTCCGGTTATCTGGGAAAGGGAGCAAAGACTATCGTGCCGAAGGAAGCATTCGCAAAGTTGGACTTTCGCCTTGTTGAAAAGATGAGGGCTGAAGACATCCTTTCTAAACTAAAGAGGCACATGAAAGAACATGGTTTCTCCGACGTCGAACTTGTTGTTTATTCCGGGGAAGATCCTGCAAAAACTCCAGTTGAAAGTTACATTTCGCAAATAATGATAAGATGCGTGGAAATGGCGGAGGGAGAAGAACCGAACGTGTGGCCGACCGTTGGTGGAACCGGACCCATGAGCCTCTTCACGAGAGGTCTAAAACTTCCCACAGCCATGGGATTGGGGGTTAATTACGCGGGAGCCGGCTTCCACGCACCGAACGAGCACATCGTTCTCGATTACTATCATCGAGGGATCAAGCAATTGATCTGTCTATTCGCATTGTTTTAATGCTGGGACGATTAGACACATACCCTGGTGAAAAACATGGTTAAAGCCGAACACGTATGTTCCAATCCGGAACATGAGTTGAATTTTGCAGAAAGCACCGAAACTGGTCAATTATTCTGTACCATATGCAAAGCTCCGTTCAAAAAACCGCAAGTCGCTTAACTGAGCGCTTGTAGCAGTTCTTCGTTGTATTGCATGCTAGCGGAAACAAGGCAGCTGTGCTGTGCCAGATGTAATGCGCAAAGAAAAGATCCACACGCGCAGTAAAAACTCGCGATTTCCTTCGAGCCATCGCATTTAAAGCAGAATATTGTCCTGCCGACGATTCTCAATTGCTGTCTGATCTTTGGTTCCATTTCCAAGAAAAGATCTTCTTGGTTTGCGACCTTTCCCGCTGTCTTGTTCTCTCGCATCGCGATGACGGCTGTTCGCGGTTAATTTCATGGAAAGTGTCAAATTTGTGAGGCCAAGGGCTCACAAAGGTTACACAAGAAACAGATAAACGGATAGTAAACGTGGGACTTTCTACAACTAGAAGCATTACAAGTTTTGCCAAGATCAAACTTATCAAAGGCCGTCGCAAGTGCAGAAATCCGCGATCCCATTCATGGATACATCTACGCTACCGGGCTTGAGCGAGAGCTAATCGACACTTCAATGTTCCAGAGGCTGCGAAGAATAAGGCAGCTTGCAGGCTGTCATCTTGTCTATCCTGGAGGGCAGCATTCACGCTTTGAACACGTCATAGGCTGCATGTATCTTGCTGGAAGGGTGGGCAGTGTACTCTCTTCAAGAAGCATCGGCTTTCGTCAAGAAGGTGAAGCGAAACTGAGAGTTGCTGCTCTGTTGCATGACATCGGGCATGGACCCTTCAGCCACATGTTCGAAGAGGTCCTCGCAGAGAAGACAGATGTTACACACGAAGACATGAGCAGACGAATTATCAGGGAGACCCAGATCGGCGATATACTCGAACGCCATGGTTTCTCAAAGACGGCTATCAGCGATCTTTCGATTGGAAAATCTAGGAAGGAAAAAGAGTTCATGAACGACGTGATCGGGGGCGGGTTGTCCGTGGATATCATGGACTACCTGTTAAGGGACTCTTACTTCACGGGGGTCGAGTACGGCAAGGTCGACGTTCACAGGATAATCAACTCGTTTGACGTGGTAAAAGACAAACTTGCAATCTCGCAGGCTGCGATCTTTGCCTTTGAAGCGCTGATGATTTCAAGATATGAAATGTTTCGCGCCGTGTATTTCCACAGGACTGTTAGGGCAGCCGAGCTTATGCTTGTAAAATCGATGAGCCTCGCAGACAAGATCCTTCACCTGACTGATCTTTCGCTTGAAAACTATCTTTCACTGACTGATGAAGTTACCCTGCAGAGAATAACGGAGATCGACCCCAAGGGCGATCGGGAGCTCAAGCTCGCAAAGAAACTTGCAGTCGATTACCAAAGTAGAAGTCTGCTAAAGTGCGTGTTTGAAAAAACCGTGCAGCGGCGCGATCGATTTCTGACCTCGATATTCAACCAGAGAAGGTTTAGGGAAAACTTAAGGGATGAAATCGCAACCGCAGCTAAAGTTGATGAAAGCGAAGTTTTCGTGGATGTTCCGACGGCTCCTTCCGTCCCGATTTCTTCGGCGAGAGAGTCGTTCAAGGGAGTTACCGTCGTTACGGGAGATAAGACCCGAAATCAGAAGTCTCGCGTCTCGTACGAACTCGGCCTGGATCAGCTTCCTCTCATTGGTACGATTGCAGGATTCATGGACGTACTCAGGGTTTACACGACGGCTGAGAGGAGGCAGAGTGTGAAAAAGGCCGCCGAATCAATTTTTCAAAGTGAGAGCTTCGAATCCAAGGTTTCCATGTAGAAAATTGGGCCATGTATCGAAAATAGCAATGCTTTTGAACCGTTCTCTCTAGTGGCATGCAGCCACAAAGGATCGACGAATGTCAAAAAATCGAAAAAATCAGAAATTGTCGTCCGGTCCGCTTCCTATCTTGCTTTCTTTGGCTCTGTTTGTCGCCGCTGTCCTGAGCGCCGAGATCGCATCTTATGGAATGTATCTTGCTTTGTCCCTTATAGTCCTCGGTGGATTTGCTATGATCATTTCTGGGATTCGCAAGGAACAAGGCTCCAAGAAAGAAGCCGTTCTGGAACCCGAGCTGGAAACCTTCTAGAACCGTTCAGAGAGCTTCAAGGATTCTGGAATATTCCTGAAAGCTGATTCCCACAATTTCTCTGAAATTTTCCTTGACTCTTTTCGCCCTTGCAAGCGAATCCGTGCCGCCTTTCTTTTCAAGTTTTGAAAGAAATCCGGTCAGAATCAAAGCATTCTGAGCTTTTTCTTCCGAGCCGAGGGCCTCGATCAGTTGCCTCAAAACTCTTGCATCTAGACCATCGGCATATATCAAAACACTATCAGGTCGCTCCGAACTGTAGGACACGTCAAGCAAATTAAGGGAGTACGGCTCTGGATCAGATATATACTTGCCGAGGGTTCGAAATTCTAAGTTTGTCGAGGTACGAATTCAGAAATCCTTGAATCCAGAATTCCGATCAAAACTTCGATTGACTTGCCTTCGCTGTCAACGCCTAATTGTTTCCCCAGGGCCTCTGCAATTTTTGTCTCTACCACGTGGGCGGCTCCACCAAACATTTTGGCTAATGCAATTCTTAAACCATCGATATTCGTCGCTATCGAATTCATATCAACCGAGTGCTCTAACTCTAGTATGTAAACTAGGGATTCAACTACTTGGCCGGCTCCGAAATAACCGAGGCCGGTTAGTACCGCTTTAGCCACCTGCTGATTTAGCGCTGCGCGAAATGCATCTTCGTTAGCCTCAACTTCGCTTTGTGAAGCAGAAACGGAAGGATTTTGCAAGATTTCTTGCACTGCCGCCAGAAGTTAGCTCCCGCACGAGCCGAAGCTTAATTTGTCATCTCGATCTTGGCCGAGGTTTTCGCTTTGTCGGGCGGAGTTCTGTAGAAGTAAAGGGCGGTGTAGATTGCCGTCGTGCTGAAGAAGGCGGTCAATATCAAGAGGAAATCTTGAACCTCGTGGATCAGTGGAAGGTTTCGCCAGAGGTCAGAAACCAGACCAAAAACAGGAGACATCAAAAGAGAAGCAAAGGCAAAAGACATCAGTCTGAATACGGTTTTCGGCTTGCTGATTGCAACTATCTGAGCATTAGCCGTGAGCTGGATCAATTTCAAAGAGTATGCCATCGCGGCGAGAAGAAAGACAACGGCTACTATTTCGAGCGACGCGTCTATTGCGGACAATTTTTCCTAACTACTCCTTACTGCGTACTGTGAAATCTTCATTTGTTAATTTCTAACCGTATATCGACTCTGATATTATTGATGAATAAGCCATTGTGGACTCTGGATCAGTTTTTGTGGTTCTATTTCTGAAAGAATCTAATGCTCCATGGTTTCTTGAAAAAACAAGTCTAGTGTAAATCACGCTGCGATTCCAGTTCTTCTGCCCTGTACGTACCGTGATTTTAGAAATGGAACCACTTCAGCCAACTGCGCCTCCCTGTAATTCTTGTAATCTCTCACGTTGATTCCAAGTTCTACGAGACTTGATTCCACGTCTTCTGGGAAGGACATTTCGGTCAGCCCTATCTGGAAGAAATATTCCTATTTAACAAAAATAGAGCCGGAATCGATCTCATCGATTTTGATTTGCGAGATGAGGGGATATCTCATTTCTCACGCATGAATATGGTCATTAGAAAGTTTGAATATTGACTCTCACTGATTGAATTGAAGTGAAACAGCGGTGGAAAAGCACATCAAAGTCTCTACTCAAGGGAGATTAACAATTCCTAAAGAAATCAGGGACAGGCTGAGGATCTCAGATGGGCAACCGATTGTAATTCGGTCGGATAATTCGAAGAGAGAAATTTTGATACTCTTGCAGCCGACCATTCCTGACTTCAAGTGATGGTAGCCATTTAAAACTCCGATTTTGCTTCTTGTTTTCAGAGAGCGATAACTAGATTGGAATCGAAGTTGAGTCTCGAGCCGTCCAAACGGTCAAAAAAACTAGGACTATCGGGTATAAGGGAGATCTTCGAAAAAGCTCAGAAAATACCTGATGTTATCCGTCTCGAATTTGGAGAGCCGGATTTCGACACTCCCGAAAACATAAAGCTGGCGGCTATAAGGGCGATCAATGATGGCAAGACAAAGTACACTTCGAGCTCCGGACTATTGGAGTTACGAAATGAAATCGGATCAAAATTGAAGAGGGAAAATCGGATCGATTATGATCCCAAAAGCGAGATAGTCGTCACCGCCGGCGCCACCTCTGCGATAAATCTTGCTTTCCTATCAATTGTCGATTCAGGCGATGAGATTTTGGTGCCGGATCCTGGATGGGCGACCTATTCACACGCGGTCAATCTAGTAGGCGCCGTTCCCATTCCATACGCCTTGCAGGAATCAAACGGTTACAAGTTTGATCGGGAGGAAGCGGAGAAACTGGTCACTCCGAAAACGAGAGCAATCTTGATCAATACGCCGAGCAATCCGACCGGATCAATTTTCACAAGGAAGAATGTCAATGAGATCGCTGAATTTGCATCTCATCACGATGTTTTCGTAATGTCAGATGAAGTTTATGAAAAGTTCCTCTACAAGGATGATGCGAACTCTGGGAACGAGCACGTAAGTATTGCAAGCTTGAATGAAATGAAAGATCGAACGGTTACGATCAACGCTTTTTCAAAGACCTATGCGATGACGGGGTGGAGGATGGGTTATGCGGCCTCGTCAGGTCCGATTGCTGCGGCGATGTCAAAGATTAACGCAGCGCAGAGCTCATGTGTTTCCACTATCGCCCAGTATGCTGCGCTTGAAGCAGTACATGGACCTCAGGACTCTGTTGGAAAGATGGTCTCAGCGTTCGCAAAAAGACGGGAAGTTCTGGTAAAAGGTCTGAACGAGTTTCCAGGTTTCCGATGTCCGCTCCCGCACGGTGCTTTCTACGCATTCCCCAATATTCAACAGACTGGATTTACCTCTTACGATCTCGCGATGAAAATAATCGACGAGGCTCATGTAGCCGTCGTTCCGGGCTCTTCGTTTGGAGTTCAGGGAGAGGGTTACCTCCGCCTGGCTTACGCAAATTCGATCGAAAATATCCAAGTCGCTCTTACTAGAATTGGCAAAGTCCTTAACTGATCTTTGCTCATTCCTCGGAGAGTAATTCGTCCATTTCCTCTTTCAAATTATCTGAAATTTTAGAGGAGACGTCAGCAAACATTGTTTCG
>JAPCJU010000051.1 GCA_027886795.1 Nitrososphaerota archaeon
CAGGCGCAAATGTTCTCATCTGTCAGAAGGGAATTGATGACGTAGTTCAGAGCTATCTCGCAAGGAAGGGTATCCTCGCAATAAGAAGAGCGAAGGAATCGGACATGACCAAACTGGCTAAAGCGACGGGTGCGAGGCTAGTTACCAACCTTGACGATCTTTCGGAGAAAGACCTCGGCAGAGCAAAGCTTGTGGAAGAGAGAAAAGTTGAGCAGGACAAGTGGGTCTTTGTGGAAGGCTGCAAGAATCCGAAGGCAGTTACGATTCTCGTGAGGGGTGGGTCACAAAGAGTTGTAGACGAAGCTGAGCGGAGCATGCATGACGCGATAATGGTCGTGAAGGATGTACTTGAAAGACCGGCTATCGTAGCCGGCGGAGGAGCACCTGAAGAAGCTCTGTCGGTCCAGATCAGGGAGTACGCGAACAAACTTTCCGGAAGAGAGCAGCTCGCAGTGGTGAAATTCGCAGATGCACTGGAATCTATCCCGGAAACGCTCGCCGAAAACGCAGGGATGGATCCAATAGATACCCAAGTAGAAATGAGGGCAAAGCACGGTCAGGGCAAGAAATGGTACGGGATCAATGTCCGCACGGGAAAGGTCTCGGATATGATGGCCGACCACGTCATAGAGCCAACAGCAGTTAAAGAGCAAATTATTAGGTCTGCAACCGAAGCAGCAAGTATGATCTTGCGAATTGACGATTTGATTGCGTCGGGCAAGATGAAGGCACCAGCCATGCCACCTGGAGGACCAGGTGGAATGGGTGGAGACTAGTTGTGATGTCGTCTGTTCTGGGCGATCTTGAAGCAGGCCGAGAAAGAGGACATCCCAAGACCGGTCGAAGGTCAAATTGACTGCCAAGGCGTTGCTTTTGATTAGCGTTGAGCTTGGTGACGAAACAAATGTACTCAAGAAGTTGAAGTCAATTCAAAACGTTAAGGAGGCTCATCTTACATCCGGCGTCTACGATATTATCGCAATAGTAGAGGCCGAAACTCAGGGCAAGCTCAAAGATACGATTACCTATCAGATTAGAGCACTACGAGAGGTCAGAACGACTCTCACAATGGTTGTTGTGGGTAATGAAAACTACCATCCTATTCCTCCAGTTGATTCCGGGGCTTTAATCCAGGGGAAGGGAGCCACAGATGCCAATAATGGCAACTTGTCAAAACCGCCCGAAATCCATTTCCCGAAATAATATTCCAACTTTCTGGTGAAGATTTTCAACTGAGGAAATTACCTCATTTTGTCGATGAATCCAAAAAGTACACCACGACCTGTCCAAAATGCAACAAGATCTTCGAGTACTATCTAGACAATTTTTTTGGAAGGATATAAAGGAGAATTAGCTATCTCGATTTTGAATGTCTGTTTTTGACCTTCTGCTAAGCTTTTTGAATGTGACCGGACGCTTTTGCTCATCCTCTCTTTTAGTCATTAGAAGAAATAGGAACGTTTGATAGGCTTTTGCTAACGTATATCCCAGGATCAGACCGGTCGAGGATATCCTTTTCATTGGATAATCAGGCGAGGAGCCAAATGTTGTGTGGATCTTATATTGTCAGGTCACCTGTCCAACAATAATGAGATCCAAATCGCCTTGCGCTACCACGAGGCGACGAAGCACTCGGAAATCAGCATAAGAACTAGTAGCCATGGATTGGACTTCGCAAACAAACCAAACCCCTTCAAGATCTATCGGAACGATTTGTCTTCGATTCCTCTTCCACGTGAGTTTCCTCAACCAAAGATCAACACGCTGGATGCCATAGCTTCCGGTTCAAGTGATTCTGCTGGAAAGAATATTGATCCCAAGACAGTTGCAGAGCTCCTTTTCTTTTGCGCAGGTCTAACGCGGAAGACGCGCGTCGGCGGGGAAGATTACTACATGCGAGCTGCATCGGCGACGGGTGCGCTCTATCCGATAGAATTGTATCTGATTTGCAAGGACCTGCCCGGGTTGGAGGCCGGGGTGTATCATTTTGCTCCCGCGGATTTCGCTCTCACACAACTACGCAGTGGAGATTACAGTGGAGCGCTTTCTTCAATTGCAGGCGACAACACGGATATCATTTCGGCACCACTCACTGTCGTTTTTACTTCGCTCGCATGGAGGAATGCCTGGAAATATGAGGATCGATCGTATCGTCACTGGTTCTGGGATTCTGGTGTAATAGCTGCCAACCTCCTCGCAACTTGTAATTCTGAAAAGCTCCGGGCGTGCCTCGTTACCGGATTTGTAGACAATGAGATTGACAAACTTCTCGGACTAGAGGATAGAAAAGAAGCCGCGATTGCTCTTCTACCCATGGGCGCTGGACCAAAGTTTTTCTCTCCAACTGACAATCTTCGAAGGGCCACACTACCTCCTCTGCGGCCTGACACGGTTTTTCCTTCGCGCGAAGAACACAGCTATCCTCTGATTTGGGAAATGAACGAAGCTTCATCCCTTTTACAGAAGGAACAAGTTAGGTCTTGGAACGAGAAACTAGCTGAAGTTTCTTCAGAAATCAGAGTACCAAAGAATAATCCTTACGACAAGATAGTCCCTCTTCAATTGCAAGAAGAGACTAGCATACAAGGCCTGCCTTTGTCCGAGACAATTCTTCGTAGGGGCTCTACTCGCAGATTTGCAAAGAGATCAATTCCATTTGCAAAGCTATCGTGGATTTTGCATTCTTCAACTAGAGGAGTTCCACTTTCTGTTAGTTCCATGACTCAGTTTAATCACATTTACTTGATCGCCAACGCGGTTGACGGTCTGTCTTCAGGATCTTACTTTTTCGATTATGCTAATGAATCTCTTGAGCTATTGAAGCTGGGGAACTTTCGAAACATGTCTAGTTACTTGTGCTTAGAGCAATCTCTATTTGGTGATGCAAGTGCCGTGCTTTTTGTCATGGCCGACTTGCCATTTCTATTTAGAGCACTGGGAAATCGAGGCTACAGAGTTGCCCAACTTGAGGCAGGAGTGGTCGCAGGCAAGGTCTACCTATCTTCATACTCGCTGAAGCTCGGAGCTTCGGGCTCGACGTTTTACGACGATGCTGTTACGGAATTCTTTTCTCCGCATGGTTCCGCAAAAAGCGCAATGATCGCAATTGGAGTAGGGATTCCCGACTACAGGGCTCGTCCGGGTGAAATCTTAGTGGGGGAGACTCGAAAGACAACAGCCGCTGCCTAAGCTAATGTAGCATCGGGGGGAAGACCCATTCATTGACCGTCAACCTGGGGCAGTATTCTCGCGCGCTTCCTCGGGAGAGATAGGCAGTGTCATAAGAGAAATTGCAATCTTTACATTTGCCGCGAACGATTTTTCCCCAACATTTGGGGCATATCCTATTATGCAAATTCTTCGAGCCAGAATCTTGGTTCATCAACGGAGCACTTTCAAATCAAACGCAGAGAACAATTCATAATCAGCGCACGACACGATTACGATGACATTCCTTGAATAAACAGATTGGCTCGGAGATAATTGTACACGACAAAATGATTCTGCATGACGCTGGACCAGGTGGATCGGGCTTTATTCTCAAACTGTTAGGAGCTGATCCGTTTTGGCCGCCATGATGAAGTCGTTGCGATGCAATCCTTTGATCTTGTGAGTCCACCAGGTAACTGTCACCTTTCCCCATTCAGTCAGCATCGAAGGATGATGCCCTTCTTCCTCTGCAATCTGACCTATCTTGTTTGTGAAAGCCAGGGCATCAGCAAAGTCCTTGAATTTGAAAACCCGTTCGAGTCGATTGATACCATTCCTCTCTACAATTGACCAGCCGATTACCTGAGGTTGAAGCAGAGCGATTTCTTCGAAAGTGACCGTTGGCTCGCCAGCATGACAAGCTGTACACTTTGTTTGGGCGTTCTCGCTGTTCCACAGTGGGAATTCACGTCTTATCAATAATTTAACGAATGATTATTTTAGTTATTCAGGGGAAGATCATTCGAGAACTAGGAAGTTGCTAGAATTATGAGCTCATTACAGTTCTTCCCCATAAAAGAAATAAATCATGCTCAAACTTCATCACTCACGTGAACGACCCTGTCACATTCGAGACCCACGCTTAACGATCAACGAATGTTCCGTTCGCCAGGATCTCCCTTCAGCAGGGAACCAACTATTTTGAAAAATCGCGAATGAATTTTTGACGGATAACGCCTTATAGTTGGAGCATATGTTTCCCTTTGTGAGCAGCATCAATTCAATAGGCCAAGCCCAAGTTTGCACTAAACACGGCATCAGGTTCCGGATCAACGAATTTGGAAAGTTTCTGTGCCCGGTCTGTGAACAGATTTCCCTACAACAATCTTTACGCAGGGGACGAAGACGACGCTAGTGCATTTTCGATGAATCGTAGAGCGGATTTGATCGTTTAACGAGCGTCAGAATTAAGAATTCGCAGATAGATCTCAGTAGCTACGCCGGCGTTCAAGCCCGCTGCCCTAGATGCGCGAGGGGTCCTATGGTGACTGACTCTTCGGGAGCCGAACTCTTCTGCAGCAACTGCGGTTATGTGTTGAAGGAACAAATTGTTGATACTGGACGCGAATGGAGGGCATTCTCATCCGAGGAAGCCAATCAGCGCGCTCATACAGGCGCGCCTTCGAGTCTTGCGCTCCACGACATGGGACTTTCTACGGTCATAGGACGCGACAATAAGGACGCTAGCGGCAAGCTTCTTCCTGCTGCAATGAGGACCCAGATAGAGAGGCTCCGCACATGGGACGGAAGGTCGCAAGTACACGGGTCTGCCGAAAGAAATAGGCGCCAGGCATTCAGCGAGCTCAACCTGCTCGTCGGCAAATTGAACGTCAATTCATTGATTGTCGAAAAAGCTGCGTACATTTACAGGAGAGCGCTCGAAAGAGGATTGATAAGGGGCAGGTCGATCTCCGGGATGATTGCAGCCTCGCTTTACGCTTCCTGCAGGGATTCGGAAATACCCCGCACTCTGAAAGATCTAGCACTAATCAGCAATATCAAGAAAAAGGAATTGGCGCGCTGCTATCGACTCCTTTTCAAGGAGCTTGACCTGAGGGTACCAGTTGTGGATCCAATAAAATGTCTCGCGAGGATAGTTAGCAAAGCCGGCATTCAAGAGAGGACGAAGCGCAGGGCAGTGGAGATACTCAGGCGCACGATAGAAACCAATGGTTCGGCGGGGAAGGGGCCGATGGGACTCGCGGCTTCTGCTCTCTACGTTGCTTGCGTTATGGAGAATGACAGCATAACTCAGAAGGACCTCGCCGAGGCTGCAGGTGTTACCGAGGTTACGATAAGAAACAGGTACAAAGGACTCAAGGCTGCGTTGAAAATCTGAGAACTCTGGAATTGGAAAGAAAACTAGTACCGGAACAAATAGAAAAGATCCATACGCAGAAGAAATCTACTAAAAAAACTAGGGCTGTCACACAATCAATAATGCACGCACGTCAAAGCAATCAAGCGATAGGACCGGAAATACATTTGACGGGCCACGAAACCAAGATTTCGCTTATACAGTTCGATTCACAATTGAGGCCCTGGTAGATTGCTCGAGACAATCCTTTATTCTATGATCTTTTCCATACTACATTGAAAGACGTTTGACAGTCAGCAAACTTAACGGCGTAATCGATGGAAAGAACGTAAAAATTATCATCAATGAGAGGGCCAGAGGGCCGGAGTATTTCGCTCATGGAAAGAGCGGAGCGGACATAAGCACGCCTCACATCTATGATTACAGTGGCAACTTTTCGGTCCACCAAGATTCGCCTGACGGCAACTATTGGCGACCAATGGAAATCAAATATGTCGCGAGCGGAATCCTAAGCTCGGGAATAAACGCGTTCTCTAAAAGCGGGCTGAGCGTTGTAGTGCTCCCCACCAGAGACACAACGGAAGGCTTCGTCTTGGACACAAAAGGTAGCGGCATAACAGTGAGTGTCGCGAATAGTGAGCAACCTTGTGTAATGGCCATCGGGACCTTCCTGGGTTGGAGAAGCAAACCGCAGAAGATTCCAACTTACGGCTCCTATTGAACTATTGGAATCTCCATCCTAGTTCAGTATTTACGAGGTTATCGAAGACTAGGAGGCAACCTCATGGTCTTGGTTGACGAAACGAAAAATGATCTTGTCGAAGCTTCCATCAGGCCAAGTTGAAAGAAGTAGTCGGAACAAAAACAAGCTGCAATTCATTTTCTGTTTGATAGTGCTTAATCGGCTCTATTTCTAGTCTGAGATTGACGAAAATCGACCAAGTCGATAAAGGATTGGTCAAGCAATATCTACCCAACTTGAATCCAAGAATTGAACCTAGCTGGCTCTGAAATCCCTCCGGTCCAAAATTACAAATACAATTGGGCAAATTCAAAGTAGATGTCAATCAAATCCGAACTCAACATCGAGCTCCTCCAGGATCTCCTACTCCCGCAAGAGCTCGACGAATTCAAACAAGCTTTCTACTCCAACAGCGATCCCCAAAACCAACTGCTCATTTCCCTCCTGGCTGAGCTTCAACCTTCGATCACAATGATCAAAACCGATTACGATCCCAACTTATCTCCCCTCCAAAAGCGGCTCCTTATTCTCGAGCTTTCGAAGGCCCTCTACTCATTACCGGGAACGCGCCAATCGAGGCTAAGGGTCTAAGCTCCTCACACTCTCTCCTTTTTCATGAGTTTTGTCCGAAAGAGTCTCATTCTGAGACCTGAATCAATGCCTCATTCCGGTCGCCGCATCTATACTCGAACATAAGATCTCCGAATATCTTTTTCGGAGGATGAACCTGAATCTTGAAAGGATGCTATGAGTTAGGCACGATGTCTTCGTAGACCTGCGCCTTGCATGAAGGGAAACACTCTTCCAAGGATTGAGTCAACATTGAGTAGAATTCCTTCCTTCTCGAATCTATCTGGGCATAGAGAGCGCTCGAGGCCTTCTTGTCCTGGTCCAATTTCTTCATGCGTTCCTTGTATTGTTGAAAGGTCTCACCCTCGTTTGGACCAAGCTTCTTCGACAACAAATTAATTCCAACCTTAATGCTCGGCTCCTTGAGCAGGTGCTTGCGGAGATATTGCATCGAAAGACGAAGATTGAAATCAGTACTCATCCCATGGGAGCCAATATCAACTGTTTTCACTTTGTCCGTGTTAGAGTCTAGATATGACCTGCACATCGCGAGTTCATCCGAGAGATTCTTCAACTCGCCATTTTCCGGGAGAGGATCATAATTTATTTCTATTCGTGTTGGGCCGAGCAACCCAAGCCCGGTAAGAAAAGTTTCAGCCCCATCAACAAATTTGTTCGGCGAAATCGTTTCGAGCCGGCGATGGAGCAATTCGCCAAGTGCAGCTCGCTTAGACTGTGATTGCGAAGTTTTGGTTTCCGCGACAAACTCTTTAGTTTCAGGACGTGCTCCCTCCTCTTCTTCATTAGCTAACGCGTTCATGTGAATTCGCAAGGCAGTCCCATAACCACCTGCTGGCTGGCTACCTGCTGACACCCCTCCAGAAATATTGAACGCCCAAAGAATTGCTTTGGCAGATTTCTCCCCAGAAGACGAATCGCCGGAGCTCATAGTAAGATTTAGGTTCACGTCAGAGATATTATTTTTGCTTAAAAGATTTTATTGCTTGACCTTCTTTCAGCAGTCCGAGTGGCCTGGTGTAAGAAAAAGAATAAGATGCAAAAGACAAAGCAATCGGAAGTGTC
>JAPCJU010000052.1 GCA_027886795.1 Nitrososphaerota archaeon
AAACTCGTCAATTGTTTCGTAATCCTTTATCTCATCGATCAACCTCAAAGATAGATTACTGTCAACCGCAGTAATGCTCCACCTTGTTGGTACTAGCTTCCTTCTCTTCCTTTCTCCAAAAACTCCAACCGAGAATGATTTTTCTAGCTTAGAAAAAAGAACTCCATTCTTGTATAGCCGAAATATAGCATCTGACGCCTTGAGGTCGCCATCGTAGTATGCCTTCTCGATCCGGTGATCGACGGAGATATTTCCAGCGGATTTGAACTCCTTCATGGGGGCGCTCGGACCAAAAGGCTGGCTATTTTCGTTAAAGGAAATTCTGTTGACCGGCTTTTTCAAAAGCAGGAGCTGTGAATCTGCAGGTTTCGTGGACATCGCAATCTCCTGAAGATGTTCGACCAATCTGGAACCACTCTGCGCTTCGAAAATGCTTGCCCTGGTGCATCCACGAATAAGGCTGTACCGATAGTCTACGATCTCCTCGATAGTTTTTCCCTTCCACATCTCGGGAGTGTCAAGAAATTCCGTTTCGCCATGTATTGCAGGTACCATCGGGCCGATGAAGACTTTTGGGTAGCCGAACCGCCCGACGAAAACTCCGGGGGGAGAAGATCCTTCGATAACTTCTGAATTCAACAGCGCTCCGGCGTGTCTTGCAAAGCCTTCGGCCTTTGTCAGGATCGGGCATTTCGGCTTGCCGCAAAGCAGTTTAGCGCCTCTGCAAGCAAGACACATCTCCGCAGTCGGCCTTTCAATTATAATCCGTGCCCTCGCATCTGGTCTGCCCATTAGGCTCTTAGGCGTGTACCAGGAAAGGGAGGACAAATTAAATCGTTAGAATGATTTTGTTCGTATTAAGATTACTGTAATGTTGCAGCATTGGAATACGAGGTCTTTTGATTTGAGAGACAATTACACCATGTAAGATCAAACATCATTCAGGCTCTTGCCGATCCTTCCGGTCCAATTCCTCGAGAAATTGTTTTTTCATTTGAGACTTTTGACGAGCAACCAAGACCTCGACGATTCCCAATATGGCGACGGAGGCACCAGCTATAATCGCGAAGAGGTTCAAACGTCATCCACGCTCGTGAGTGAGTTAGTTTCTACCGGAATCCCGTAGCCAAGCGCGATCAACTTTTTGTTGAACTCTTCAATGTAATCGAGAGCGAACTTGTCAGCATTCCTTTCTGTTCCCCTGTGGTGACCTGAAGTCGACCTTACGCAATGATACATTTCATGTAACACGACAAATGGATTGAAATACTGATCCTGATCGGAAAAGGATATGGTGTTCGCTGCAACGGAGTAAACTGCGAGCGCCGTTTTCTTTCCTTTTGTGTGACCGATTCCTAAGCTTGGCGCTCTGACTTTGAACTTTCTGCTTACTAGCTCAACTGCCTTCTCGGTATCCTTTAACAAAATCAACTGCACGATTGTAGCTTTGAAACTTGCTTCATCAAGGGATAGAATATCCTGAGCGTCATACTCAACCAATTGGTTCAAACTCTTTTTTCTATTAAAGCCGGCGTGCCCCTAAGTAATCATCAGTCTGAACCTGTAGATGAACTTCACGGGTACCGATCACTTCCACGAAACTATGAATGGTGTCGATCTATCAAGTAACCTTGTGATGAAATACTTTAGGTACCGATCGATGTTCAAGTTGAGCGCGTTCTGAGGAGTGACCCAAATGGTGGCCTGTATCTCGTTAGCGTCTACCTTTGGAGATTGATCGCCTTCCACGGTACAAAGGTAGTCGAAAAATATGAAGTGCGCCCGTTTCCAGAATTCCTTCGGATATATCACTTGTTGGATAGAAAGTAGTTCGTCAACCTTGATATCGAGGCCCACCTCCTCCTTAATTTCTCGGACGAGAGCATCCTCACAGGTTTCGCCTAACTCGACGTGCCCGCCCGGAACCGTGTAAAATCCTGGCCACTTGTGCGAATCGCAAAGAAGCACTGTGCCGTCTGGTCGTTTGATTAACCCTCCGACGGTAGGTTCGGGAAAAGATTGGGTCGCACTTATCTCATTTGCTTGTGTCAATTGCAGGGCTCAACCATGCTTTCGTCCAGATTTTTGATAAGAATAGCGATGAAGTATTATGATCAAGACAGGGCTAATACCTCGCAGAGATAAGAGCCTAAATCCAGCGGAAGGTATAAATTACTGTAACTTTGCAGTAAGCGCTCCCAAAATGACAATCAGCCAAATGGAAGCGGAAGCACAGCCTAGAGATGATAACGATCAGACTTTCCTAGTAGAAGCTCCGGAAAAATTGGTTTCCTCTCAAAACAGAAGAAACCCCCCAGCGAGGAATACTTCCAGATTTTGGTTTGAGAGATTTCTTTCAGTAATTCAAAGACAGAATCCTTCAGTGATCGATGCTTCATTTCTCAGTCAGATAGCCCCCAGCAATGAAGGAAAGCTCCTAGCTCAACTTAAATTTCTTCACGTTGTAGACGATAAGGGAAAACCGACACAGGTTCTCCAAATGTTGAACATGGTGGGCGAGGAACAAAAAAAGGCGTTTCAGGAAATAGCTCAGGAGTCTTACAAGGAACTCTTCGGAGAAGTAAAAATCGATAAAGCTTTACCTGATGATCTTGTCAATTTTTTCATTCGAAAGTACGCTTTCTCTAGAGATAAAGCGATCAACGCCGCAAAATTCTTCCTTTATCTCACAGAGAAGGGAGGAATTCACGTTTCAGAAGAGCTTGTGGCGTTTCTTTCGGAGAAAACAGTGTCGTCCCAATCTCAAAATGGAGGAAATCAACTTGGAGCAACAAAGACAATTGAAAGGTCTGCAGTTCGTTCTATACAAAGAGAAATCAGGGCACCTTCAATCTCTTTACAAACTCGTCAATTAAGCCAAAGAAGGAAGATATCCAGTGAGGTTCCATTAGCGCGGGGAGAAAGCGTAATTCAAGCTGTTATCAGCATCAAGCTAGACAAGGATACACCAAGGGAATATTGGGACAGAGTGCTTGCTTTGCTCGGGGAGAAGAAAGGAAATGCAGAAGTCCAAATTGAAACTGTTGGCAGCAATGCGAATGATGGGACCGAGACGCAGTACCCGGAAAGTGTAGATCAGGAATTATCCGGAGATTCCAATTTCACGTAATCATTGAAAACTATCCAACAGCAGACTAACACGCAAGCTTTTTACTACAGGGGGCTTGCTTGTTGCTCGCGCTCTTGTCCGATTTATCTCGAGAAAACAACTTGGTGCTTCGGGATGAGACGGGTGTTCTCAGAGAGAGCATAACCGGAGCGAGGGTGATGATTTTCAGTTGTTCTGCTTACAGATCGATGTGTGATGCTCTTTTCGATCAATTTCAAAGCGGGGCGGGAATAATTCTATACAGGATGGGGGAGGGGTACGGGAGGAAGCTAATCCAGGCGTTGCCAAAGCTTGGAATGTCGGCAGACGACATGATGCAAGGCCTCAAGAGTTTGGGATTTTTGGCAGGATGGGGAAAGTTCCAGCTGGAAGTTACCGCACCTGAAAATGTGAGCTGCTTTGTAGAACAGTGCGCATTTCTTCTTAGACGCGAAGGTGCAGGTCCGAATACCTGTTATTTTCTTTCTGGAATCTTGGGAGCGCTGGGCGGAGAGATTTACAAAAAGAAATTTGTGGCAAAGGAAATAAAGTGCGCGAGTTCTGGATACAAAAACTGCGAGTTCAGGGCCTTTCCGGATACGAAGAACTAACTTTCATGAACCGCGTACGATATCTCTGAATTTACTTCGCCACTTGAATTGGCGATTTCACTGTCTCCGTTGAAATTGTTACGTCGGGCTGTGAAACTTCCTCATTCTTTGCAAATGCGGATTTACCATCGACCCATGCCATTTTCTTTTGTAAGGTACTTGTGTAGAGAAGCTTCCAGTCTAGGCCTACCCTGTTAGCCCAGCTCTTGTAAACTCGAGGATCAATATAGTTCCGGAGAGACGTATTGAGATTGTAATCCTGCGTGATTTTGGTCAACTCGATCTGCTTCTCCATCTTTGCGATTCGTTCAAGCAACTTCGCTTTCTGTTTGTCCGTTTTACCCTGCATCTGCTGCAACTCTTTCAGCCTGTCTTCTTTCTTCTGGAGTGATTGAGCAAAGGTCTTGGGAGGGGTTCTTTTGTGGTTACACCTGATCGCAGCTTCCAGATTTGCAAGCTTCGCCTGGTAGAGTTTTTCATATTCCGGAGTTCCTTCCTGGAATTCGTTGTGTTTTTTCAGGTACGACTTAACGATAGACGTAGCGTGATAGGTTCTGAATACTTTGGCAGTTAATCCCGAGGAAGCTTTTGACAAAAACTCATTGACGTGGCGCGAAGTTACTCCATCGAAAATTAGGTCGTCGGGCTTTTTGCCCTTGGAGAATTCCTTCAGATTTTCAATCGCGGCTCGATCCTTGGGTTCAATTTCAAGTGTCTTCTGCCATCTAACGTAATCCTTTCCAAAAAAGTCGAAATCAACGGCATTCTCTCTGAACTTTAGATGTTCAACTCTAAGGGTGGAGGCACCAACGGTATCTGCTTCATCTTCGTCCTTTTCATCTCCGACCCTCATAGCCAGTTTGTCAATTAGAAACGATGCCGTCGCGATCTTTCTTATCTTCGGATCCTTCGAACTCATAGCTCTAGAAACGAAATTTCTTACCTTGTCGATGCTTCTTTCGAGATCCTTCGCTTTCTCATACTTGCTCTTATCGCGCGCTTGTCTGATGCTGGAGGAGTCGTGGAGCCACACATACTTTACCTTGCCTGATAATTTGTCGGTCCAGGACGCGATCCACATGTTATCGGGGGCATGAATAATCTTCCACCTACCTGAAGGGATTTCGGCGATGCTGTCCAGGTTTAGAATAATGTCCTCCTCTCTGATTCGAGGCTTCCAGTGCCCCCTCATCGGATGCTGGCCGCGTCCCATGAAAAGGCCGGGAGGCTCTACAACCCAGTTCGCGATTTCGGTCTTCACGCCGTCGACCATCGCGTAGCCGAACTTTTCTTTCAGCTCCAGCCGCTTTTTCTTTCGCTCCGCAGCAATTGCCTTCTTTTGCTCTTTGGTTAGCTCGACCTTTTCGGGAAGAGTTGGAAACACGATATCAGAAATCTTTGCATCTTTGTACTTTTCAGGGAAAAGTCTCCAGAAATCGGAGAGGAAATTTGCTTGGAATACTGGATCATCGACGTAGGGAGTCCCTATCTTCTTGGCCCAAGCCACCGCCATCTCCTCTTGTTCTTGAGTCATGGCGATGTTTTCGCCCTTGATTTTCAGAATGTTTGTTCTGGGATCAGATTTGTACGGCTCAGGGAAACTGACGCCAAAGTGGGATAGCTTTGACCATTGGTTTTTCCTCCCAGAGGGCCTTTCGGCTTCTTCGGCCTCAGATTCTTCCTCAATTTCTTCTTCTAACTCGGGCATTATTGTATTAGCTCCAACACGATCAATTGCAATAGCTAAGATAGAGACGCTTGTTCTCCTTCAATCTGGACTTCCATGCTCATAAAAATTATGCATTCTGCGTCAAAGTCCGCAGTCTTCCATCTCAAGCGGTGGGAAAGAACTCGTCAGGAGATTTGAAGAATTTGAGTATTGCGTGGCTTTTGCTATCTCTGAAGATTTTTCCATATTTTGTTCTGATCCTCGCAATATATTCGTCGTACTCGTTTGTATCCTTGAAGGCAAGGACTTGCATTATGTCCCACTCGCCTGTCACCGAAGTATCCATGAGAACATGTGGGCTCGCCCTAAATTCCCCGAGTGCCTTGGATAGAAGGTACTCATCGAAGTTTCCGATCTTTAGGAAGAGTACAAAGAATGTGGAATAACCAAGGAGCCTATAATCAATTTTTGCTTTGAATCCAGAAACGACACCTTGCTTTTGGAGTTTCGAGATCCTTGAAGCAACAGTTTGCCTCGTGACGCCCAGTTTTTCAGCAAGCTTGACGGTCGATTGCGATGAATCTCTAATGAGTTCTGCTACAACTTGGCGGTCTAGCTTGTCGATTTCAGAGTTCATTAGTTAACACACTGTTACGAAATTAAGCGGCTTATACATAAAAATGTTAAACATTACATTCATATGTTCAACATTTGACAATGCTTAAATCTTCTTACCCATCACTATGGGACATTATTCAGTCGTGAGATAAATTTTGAGCAAGATAAAGGATAGTTCCCTTTCGAAGGCAGGGAGAATGAAGATCGAATGGGCGGAATCGAGGATGCCCGTACTGATGAAGTTGCGAGCATTGCACGCGAAGAAGAAAACTCTCCGTGGAGTAAGGGTTGCCGGTTGTCTTCATGTCACTAAAGAGACAGCCGTGCTGGCTGAGACCTTCAGAGAAGCTGGCGCTATAGTATCTTGGTCTGGCTGTAATCCACTTTCTACGCAGGACGACGTCGCAGCTGCTCTGGATGCAAAGGGGATCGAAATATTCGCTTGGAGAGGGCTTTCGTCGGTGGAATACTACTGGTGCATCGAACAGACCCTAAAGATAAAACCCCAATTGACCCTGGACGACGGTGCCGATCTTATTTTCACAGTACACACGAAACACAAAGAGTACCTCGAGGGGCTCGAAGGCGGTACCGAGGAAACAACCACTGGAATCCACAGAATTAGGGCAATGGCAAAGGATGGGAAACTAAAGTACCCAATCATTGCCGTGAATGATGCTGAGACAAAATCCGACTTTGACAACGTTTACGGGACCGGACAGAGCGCCATTGATGGAGTGATTAGGGCGACAAACGTCCTTTTCTCAGGAAAAAACGTCGTAATTTCGGGGTATGGACATTGCGGCAGCGGGCTCACGTCCAGGGCCAAGGGACTGGGAGCGAACGTCATAGTCACGGAGGTCGATCCAATCAAGGGACTTCGGGCGAGGATGGATGGCTTTGAAGTGATGCCGATGGGCGAGGCCGCAAAATCAGGAGACATTTTCATCACCGCGACCGGTTGCAAGGATGTCATTACGGGCGAGCACTTTTCCAGGATGAAAGACGGAGCGATCCTCGCTAACGCAGGCCACTTCAATACAGAAGTTGCGATATCTGATCTCGAGAAAATGTCTAAGAAAAAGAGGGAGATCCGCCCCGATAACGTTGAGTATACTCTTCCGAACGGAAATCGCTTGTACGCGCTCGCTGAAGGCAGGTTAGTGAACTTGGTAGCTGCTGAGGGGCATCCGAGTGAAGTCATGGATATGAGTTTTGCAAATCAGTTCATGTCGATTTTGCGGCTCGCGAAGGAGGGAAAGAACCTTGAGCCGAACGTCTACGAGATTCCGCGATCCCAGGATGAGGAAGTGGCGAGACTGAAACTGGATAGCATGGAGATTAGAATCGACAAGCTATCAAAGGAACAAACGAAGTATCTGACAGGATGGGAAGAGGGTACTTAGATCCCTCTTCCTGTTGCTTTTTTCCTAAAAAAATCTAGCTATCAGAAGTTTGAATAATTTGCGACGAATCAGACCATTTCCTCTAGCTCGGAAATCCTCTGAACGGTCTTGTCCGCAACAGTTTCAATGTTTCTAATTTCATCATTAGTTTTAGTGCCGTCTCGCGAGACAAATCCCTCCATGAAGACGACCTGAGCAAAACCGGCATCCTTGGCTCCCTTGAGAACTGCCCCATCATCTCCA
>JAPCJU010000053.1 GCA_027886795.1 Nitrososphaerota archaeon
AGAGGCCTACGGGCTAGCAGCAAAATTCGTCCAGGATGGAGGACTGGATGGAGTTGACTTGCACGGCAGCCACGGGACATTGATCTGTGAGTTTCTCTCCGGGATTATGAATCAGCGAACAGACGAATTCGGGGGCTCACTTGGGAATCGAATGCGGTTTGTCGAAAAAGTCATCGCCCGAGTTAGAGAAACTACTCGAAACGAAATCGCGGTTGGAATGAGACTGGACGGTGACGAGCGGTACGTTGGAGGAAACAACCCAAAGGTTGCGGCCGAAATCGCGGAAAGATTAGACGGCACAATTGACTGGGTCACTGTGGATCAGGGAATCTCACCTCAGCAGGAAGACTGGCAGGCTCCTCCCATGTACGTTGAAAGCGGCTACAATCTTCGATTGAGCTCCCCGGTGAAGAACATGCTAAAGAAAACCAAGGTCGGTGTCGTGGGAAAATATCTCGATCCGCTTTACGCTGAAAGTCTCATTGCCAATGGATCGGCGGACATGGTCGCTATGACACGGGCCTTGATAGCTGATCCGTTTCTTCCCACAAAGGCGATGGAGGGTCGATTCGAGGACATCCGCCCGTGCATCGGCGCGCTACAAGACTGTTGGGGAAGGATGATTCGTGGCTTGCCAATTTCCTGTACGGTCAATCCGGAGGTAAGTCGCGAGAAGGAATGGGGCAGCGGAAAAATGATGCCAGCTATTCGCCGAAAAAAGATTCTGATTGTTGGGGGCGGGGTTGCTGGACTAGAACTAGCAAGGGTGGCTGCCGAACGCGGGCACAAAATTGTGATTTATGAAAAGAACCTTGAGTTAGGCGGCCAAGCACTCCTTGCGGCAAAACTTCCTGGGCGTGAGAACATGAAGGCGATAGTTACTTGGTTGTATGCGCAAATCAAGAAGCTTGGGGTTGAAATAAAATATGGCTTGGAGGTTAGTGCGGAAAGAGAAGTAATTCAGTTTATACTCGATGAAGAAAAGCCGGATGCAGTCGTGATTGCTACGGGGTCAATTCCAATCAGAACAGGGTTTCAACCTTACACCTTCGCCAAGGTTGAGGGATGGGATCAAAAGAATGTCTTTACCGATGTTGATGTATTCGCTGGAAATGATCTCGGCCATAAGGTAATCATCGCAGATAGTTTGAGTTTCATCGAAGCACCAGGAATCGCGGAGCTCCTAGCAAAAAGTGGAAAGGAAGTAAAAATTGTAACGCCGCTTGCGAATGTTGGTCTCGAACTAAATCTCGTCAATCACTGGGACCACTTGTTCCCGCGGATCTTTGCTGCCAATATCAGGATCTCCCCATTCACTTGGATAAAGAGAATTCAGGAACGACGCCTGACTTTATACAACATCTACGATCACGAACGCGAACTTGTAGAGGAAGACATCGACAGCGTAATCTTCACCACTGGAAAAATACAAAACGACCACCTCCATCAATCCTTCAAGGGATTAGTTGAAGAATTGTACGTGATTGGCGATGCCAACATTGGCGGAGCCAGGATCGGAAACGCGATCTATGATGGTCAGCGAATAGGGCGAGAGATCTAAACGGCGCCCTCCCTACAGATTTAAAAGTTCGTTTCGAGTCGAGCCGGTTTCAATCGAAGAATGAGCCAAATAAAAATAGGAATGGTTGGAGGCGGCGCGATTGCGAGAGCCCACGTTTTGGCTTATTCTTCTGTCCCGATTCTTCATGACCTTCAGGTAAAGCCTGTCCTTTCCAATCTAGCTGAAGCCAATGTCGATCTTGCCATACAAGCTGCGTCTAAGCTTGGATTTGAAAATCACACCGCGGATTGGAGGACCCTGACAAGCTCATCGGATATAGACCTAGTAGACATCGTTGCGCCAACATATCTCCACGCAGAAGTCGCTATCGATGCAGCGGAACACGGCAAGGCAATTCTTTGTGAAAAGCCAATCGCGACGACTGCGGCCGATGCAAAGAAGATGTACGAGGCCGCGTCTCGAGCGGGAGTCGTCAACGGCGTTGGCTTCAACTATCGCAGGCTCTCGGCGATATTACTCGCAAAGAAACTAATTACGGAGGGAGCATTGGGAAAAATAACTCAATTCAGAACAAACTTTCTTGAAGACTGGGCGTCAAATCCCAAAATGGCATTCACATGGAGATACAAAAAAATAACAGCTGGAGGAGGTGCTCTCGCTGATCTTGGCTCGCACATAATTGATGTGTCAAGATTTCTGATGGGAGAGATAAAATCGGTATGCGGCATGCAAGAAACGTTTATCGAGAATCGAAAGCTCCCGAACGATCGTTCCAAATCCGAACAGGTAGACGTAGACGACTATACAACGGCGCTAGTCAGATTTGCAAATGGAGTGCCCGGCACAATCGAAACATCGTGGGCGACTGTCGGAAGAAAGGTTGCGTTGCAAATCGAGGTCAATGGAAGCGAGGGCTCAGTCTATTACAATTTTGAAAACCCGAATGACCTTCACTATTATTCTGGTGCCGATCCCAATGACAGACAGGGCCACCGAACGATCATCATGGGCACAGCTCATCCGTACGGAACTTCATTCACTTTTCCTGCCACCGGTTCCGGTGCAGGGTTTCAGGACTCGATAAACAACGAGATCTACGAAGTTGTGAACGCAGTAATGAAGCGGAGCTCTCTCGCGCCAAGCTTCTATGACGGCTGGAAAGTAAATCAAGTAATAGAAGCCATTCAAGAATCGAGTAGTAAGAAGAAATGGGTTGATCTTGAATGATGCAATTCGAAGTGGTGTCTTTATTCATCTTGTTAGTCCAGGGGAAAGGATGTAGCAATTGAGCGACAAGCGCCTAAATTTTTCTCGTGAACTGGTCGGCGACAGCGTCAATAAGCTGATCGCAGATGGTCTAGAAGCTGAAAGGTTGGGATTTGACTTCGTTTGGGTACCTGACCATTTGGTAGATATTAGACCCCTCATGTCAATTTTTGATGCGTGGACAGTGCTTGCGTTTATTGGAGCAAAGTCAACGAAGGTCAGGCTGGGCTCGGGTGTCACTGATATTCAGAGGATTCACCCCGCCAAAACGGCCAATATAGTTTCTACTCTCGACAATCTCACAAACGGCAGGGCGGTACTTGGTATAGGCACCGGCGAAATCATGAATACGGTGCCATACGGGATTGAATGGGAAAAGAAAGAGACCCGGCTGAAGAGGTTGAGAGAATACCTACAGGTCATCAAGCTGCTTTGGGGTTCATCTTATGAAAAGCCGGTCAATTTTTCGGGGGAATTCTATTCACTGCGTGAAGCTCAACTCAGCCTTCCTCCTTTGCAAAAACCGAATCCTCCAATCTACATCGGATCCTGGTCATCCAAAGAGATGCTGCGAATTGTCGGCGAATTGGCGGACGGATGGTACCCTGCTTCTCACAACACCCCCGAGCTATTCAAAGAAAGGGTCCAGATAATCAAGGACGCGGCCCAAAAAGCAAATCGGTCATTCGAGAGAATAAACATCATTGCGAATGTTCCCACGCTAGTGTGCAAAGATCAGAATCAGATTACTCAGCTAAAGGGAAGAATCAAAAACGCCCTAAAGAGAAAATTATTGTTGAATCAATACTTCTGGAAGGTTCTCGGTTTAACCAAGGACGACCTTTCTACCCCAAGGGAACTTGAATATCAATTTGCGTCTCCGGGGCCGAACTATGATAAAACTCTAAGCAAGGCAGTCGAAAATCTGACAGTTCCCGACGAAGCTCTGGAAAGGGCAATCGGAAAAATAATCGCGGTTGGCTCAATTGACGAATGTGTTTCAACAATTGAGAAGTTCGTGCAATCCGGCGCGACAAACATATTCTTCAGCGATTTTCTTTCGACGAAAGAAAATTATCATTTAATCGGCACAGAGATAATCCCGCGTCTAAGAAACCTGTGAGTTGGGAAATTCATGTCGCAAAAAGAAATCGGAGTCGGGATTTTTGGCTACTCGATTGGAAAAGCTCATGCATTCGGATGGACTGACCTTTCCCGTTATTATTACCCTCCAAAAATAAAGCCGAAGCTAGCGGCCCTAGCCGGGAGAAACAAAGAAAATGTGAACCTTGAAGCAAACAGATTCGGATTTGGACGGACCTATTCGAAATGGGAAGATCTCGTTAGAGACAAGGATGTTGAAATCTTTGACAACTGCGCGCCACCCGCGCTGCATCCAGAACCAACGATAATGGCGCTGGAACTCGGAAAGCACGTCGTTTGCGAAAAGCCCCTTGCCAAGAATGCTCCTGATGCTAAGAGGATGCTAGATGCAGCAGAAAAGGCAAGGGTGAAACACATGACAGGTTTTAACTATCGGTTTCTGCCCGCCGTCACCTTCGCTAGAGATCTTATCAAAGGGGGAGCTCTTGGAAAGATACACTTCTTCAAGGGAGCATACCTCAACTACGAAGGTGGTTTCGACGATCCCAATTTTCCGATAAAGTGGATGCATCAATCAGATGTTGCAGGATACGGCGCGCTAACTGACCTGGGCTCCCACGCCATCGACCTTGCGCGATTTCTCGTGGGTGAGGTCTCTTCGGTGTCGGGAGCTGCGGAGACCTTCATCAAGGAAAGGCCGGTTCAGGAAGGCTCGTCCGAGAAAGCGAAGGTGGACGTTGACGATACGACGATAGCTTGCATGAAATTTCAAAATGGAGCTCTCGGCCTTTTCGAAACCAGCTGGCTAACTTCTGGCAGAGTCGATTACTTGCGATTTGAAGCGTATGGGACGATGGGAACGATCCGATTCAACCTCGAAAACCTGAACGAGCTCGAGGTTTTCATCAAGGACGAGAAAAAGGGGTTGGAGGGGTTCAGACGAGTTCCGACCGTCGGGAGAGATCATCCGTACATGAAAAAATTCTGGACAAACCAAGGGGTGGGTTTCGCGTGGCAGTACTCCTTCGTGAACGAGCTGAATCACTACATCGAGTGCATCGCGGATGACAGGGCGATCGGACCAATTGGGGCGACCTTCGAAGACGGGTACAAAGCGATGCAAATCGTGGACGCGATTTCAGAGTCGACAAAGAGTGAAAAGTGGGTCACCGTTCCGAATTAGATTCTGAACCTTCATGTTTCAAAATTCTTTGGGGCAGTTGCCAGTTTCAATGAAGATAGCCAGCATCGAGTTCATTCCGGTGAGCTTGCCGCTGCCCGCGCCGTTTCACCCCGCCTGGTTTCCAAACGTAACCCAAAAGTCGACCGACGGAACGTTGATCAAAGTCCACGCAGACGACGGGACGGTGGGCTACGGCTGGCAAAATTCCTTCGGGACTGAGGTAAAAATCGTCGGCGAGTCCCGCGTTTTCAAAGATCTCATCTTGGGAAAAGACGTGTTCAATGTCGAGGAGATCATCCGCATTCTAACGGGCATCACCTACAGCATGAACACACTCGATCTCTTGGGGGTGGAGATGGCTCTTTGGGACATCATAGGTAAGAGCTGCGGCAAGCCGGTCCACAAATTGCTCGGGGGAGCAAAAGAACGAGTAAAGGCATATGCTAGTACTGCGATGCTCAAGGAACCGGAGGAACACGCCCGCGATGCAGTAAAGTACAGGGAGTTGGGATTTAGAGCGATCAAGATTCGAATACATCATGATAAGCTAGAGGACGACGTCGCAGGGATCAGAGCGGTTAGGGATGCACTGAAGAAAGACGAAATCGAGATCATGGTCGACGCAAATCAAGCGGCGACATTTTCTGGACCGGTGTGGTCTTATCAGAGAGCCTTGGAGACAGCGAGAGAGCTTGAAAAACTGGAAGTGTACTGGCTCGAGGAGCCACTCTTCCACGAAGCTCATGAAGACCTCGCGCGTCTTTCACGAGCAGTCGAGTTACAGATAGCGGGAGGTGAAGATGAGTACGGGTTTTTCAGGTTCAAGGATATCATAGACCACGGCTGCTTCGACATAATTCAGGCAGATGTGTCTTCATCTGGCGGGATATTTCAGCTCCGAAAAGTTGCGATTCTTGCCGAGTCAGTTGGCAAATTGTTCGTGCCGCACTCTTTTGATACGGGGCTGAGCATGGCAGCGGCCCTGCAGGTAATCGGCGCATCTCCCAACTCGCCGTATGTGGAATATGCTATGGAATACCCTTCTCTGGATCTGGGTCATGACAAATTGCTAAAGACCCAGATTGAAGTTTCGAAAGACGGTTATGTCGACATACCGAGCTTGCCAGGGCTGGGCGTGGAGATAAACGAGGAACTCATAGAGAAAAGTAGGATCTAAAGAAAAATTTCTATGTTTCGATGTTTGATAAATTCCTAAGAAGATAACACAACAAAGATCCGTGAATTGCGAAAGTATTCTTGCCCTAAGAGCTATATTCACGAGGGAGCAGAAATCCGATCTCTAAGCTGTTCGCACATCAAGTGGGTAATCACGAGATGCATTCCTTCTACGTGAGGAGTGGAGTTTGCAGGAACCACTATGCACTCGTCGGCCGCAGTTCTAAGTACGCCTCCATCAAAACCCGACAGTCCTACTATCTTTCCGCCGTTGTCTTTTGCATACTTCACAGCCTTTAGCAGATTTTGGGACCACGCCCCGGCTTTGTCGCTTCCAGAACCTCCATGGACGCTGATGGCTACAACGACGTCACCCACACGAAAAAAATTTCTTAATTGCTCGTAGTAGATATCGCTCCACCCGTTGTCATTTGTGAGAGCACTAACGAGTGGGATGTTGTCGACAAGAGCGAATGCTCTAAATTTTCGTTCAGCCATGTCTGAAACCCATTTGTTCAGATCGCATGCAAAGTGAGTTGCGGTCGATGCAGATCCCCCGTTTCCAATAGTGAAAATTTGTTTGTCGTTAATCCAGGCATCGTAAATGATCCCAATCGCTCGGTCAATCGTTTTGCGGTCGAGCTTGCCTGCTATTTCAGATACTTCAACGAGATAGTCGTGTGTGCGATTTTGCTCCGACATTGCAATTTCGCAAGAATTTTACAGTTAATTTGCTTTTTTATGCGGAATTCATGATTGAATTGAAGCAGACCTAGGCCAATCGTTTCGCTTCAAAAAAGAGGATATACCGTGAAATTCCTAAATATTGTCGGTAAAAGACCCAAGCAGTAAGAAATTGATCATCTCGAGGACTCCGTTTCGCCTCCCACTCGGAGGTGGCGGAACAGACCTTCCTTCTTACTACTCGGAATATGGCGGCTTTTTCATTTCTGCCGCCATTGACAAGTACATGCATATTGTGCTCAATGATCGCTTCGAGCCCGGAATCAGAGTCAGCTACTCCCGGACAGAGATTGTCGATAACCCGGAAATGATCGAACACCCTTCTGTGCGAGAAGCTATGAAGCTCTTGGACTTTCGAGAAAGGATCGAAATCATTTCGCTGGCAGATGTTCCGGCATCGACGGGCCTAGGTTCCTCAGGAAGTTTTACCGTGGGACTTTTGAATGCGCTGTACGCGCACAAGAGGATTACAAAAACTCCGGAGCAGATTGCGGAAGAAGCCTGCGACATTGCAATGAACCGTTTGCACGAGCCCTCGGGAAAACAGGATGAGTACGCGGCAAGTTTGGGTGGTGTAAAATCGTACGAAATTGATAGGAAGGGCGTAGTCAAGGCACAAGATCTCGACATTTCAGAAGATTCCCTTGCAGAACTTGAAAG
>JAPCJU010000054.1 GCA_027886795.1 Nitrososphaerota archaeon
ATATGATTCTGTAATCTCCAACTCTTTGTCTGTAAACATTCTGCTCCGCATGAATCTTGATTATCCCATGAGGGAAAGGATTCTCTTGGAATTCTCCGATTTTCTCAATGATTCTTCGACGAAGATCGGGCTGGAAGGATCTTAAAGACTTGACAGCCTTGCTCGAATATTCAATACGATACTTCAGAGCAGTTCGTCTACCACATTCATATGACTCCTAGTTTTCCCGGCTCTGAACTCCTTTCTGGCAGTTTTCAGGGCGCGTTTGTCATCAGGAGAAAGAACAGCATCCTCAAGCTGCTCAAGCCTTCGACGAAGGTGCTTAATCTCCAACCAAACATTTTCTGTCTGAGACGTCGCCATAATTGCTCGAACTCGTCTTGATTGAACTTATCCAACTATTAAGAATTCTACAATAAGTGCGTAGCGCGAGAGGTCCAAGCTCATAGAACCGAAGCCCGCTGCTAATTCAGAAGGTGAGTAAGCTGACGAGCATGGGTAACACTTGAAAATAAAAGTGAAAGACGCTTCCCGCAAAAGGAAAGTCTTCTTCCCACTGCCGCATTTAGGAAACTTTAGCTGTGGTGCAGGCTGTTGTAGTGGATAACTTCTCACTCCAGGCGCAGTTTGGTTAGCATAGGAGGCTGTGGTTCTCTCCCGGAGAACGGAGACCTCTCGATCGTGGGTTCAAATCCCACCGGCGGCCCTCTTTTTACGATTTAAGTTTCGGCAAATTGAACGAAAATCTTAGACGTTTACCATAGAAGCTAGGCGACCAGGGGTAATAACGATCTTTTCATCAAATCCGTTCTTCGCCAAGAATTTCCGGAGTTCGAGATCTAGGGAGAGGAAAAACATGTTGGAGGTAGAGGCGATAGAGTAAAGTATGTTGTCGATGTTATCCTTGTGTCCCTTGAGTCTCAAACTAAACGCTTTGGTGAGCGCCTCCGTGGTAGGGTTCACCCATTCATAAGTGTTGGACTCAAGTAGACTGCGGATTCCTTCTTCAACTGAACTCTGAGCGAAGGTAATTTTGGATAGATTTCTAGCGAGCTTGCCAAAAATTTCTATGAAACTGACATAAGAACAAAACAATCTCGTTCCTGATTTGGACGCGGACATTAGACTTCGGAGATCGTTCGTTTCGATTTCTCGGACTTCGAAACCCAAGGTGGGAAGCAGAAATGTTGTGTCGAGCAATACGTCAGCCATATAGTTCCCTTTGCTCCTTCTCTGATTCTTCTTCGAATTCCTTCACGGTTGTTTTTCCCCACTTCTTGCTTTTGAGAGCTAATTCAAGAGGGTCCCTCACCGGTTCGACAACGAGTTTTTTGTCTTCGATTCTGTAGTTCACAAGTTGACCTTCGTTCATGTCGAGCTTGTCCATTATCTTCTTAGGAGGATACAATGCCCTCTTCTTTGCGACTTTCCCGGTGTAGGTCAATTTACCAGGTAGCTAGTTGGGTACCGGGAGTTATAATACGATTTCCCGGAAACATTGATTGACACGATGCAGAAAGAACTGTAAGAGAAGCCGGTGAAAAGCTAGAGGAAAGCCCTCACTGTCCTCACTGGAACTTACATTGTTACGAATTATCTTGGTATATTTCGTTTGACAGCGAAGAAAGTTCTGACAGAAAGCTCCTGATGAAAACAAAGGGGATGTATTGAGAATTGTCGGCTGTCCTAAATGATTTTCATTTTCTCAAGTCTTTCTCTTGAAAGCTCAAGAGCTTGCTCTCTTTCTGCGCGCGATCTGGGTCGAGTGTTAGCTGGATAGATAGACTCTTTGTATATTCCAGAATAGATCTCGGTCTTGAGGTTAATTAGCGGGTTAAACCTGGCTGAGGTCTTCCTGTGATGTCTTAGAGCATCGATATTGATCGGAGCGGCGACAAACGCCTCCTGCGAATCGACCGCCTGAGCGAGAACCTCCCCCAGATAGCCGACTATCATTGATCTTCCTCCACAAATAAATCCGGGCTTCCAGCTCTTCTTTTGGACGTCGGAGTAAAACGGGCCGCAGTTTGGAGCCAGAACAAAGCAGGTGTTATCCAAGGCTCGAGCCCTGCTCTGGAGATCCCAGATTCCACGAGCTACTCTAGGCTCAAGGCCGCTCGGCATGTAGAGCACCTCCGCTCCGTTTAGGGCATATCCTCTTGCACTTTCGGGAAAGTCCCTCTCAAAGCAGATTATTCCTCCGTAATTTCCAATTTCTTCGGTCTTCGCGACGGGAAAGAATGAATTGTTTCCAAAAGTGCTCACCCATTTTTCGTAGACATCGTGCGGTGTCGTCGAGGGCTCAGAAACATAAACAGCGTGTTTGTATGTAGAATAGATCACCCTTCCCGCTGGAGAGATCATGAGGGCGGCGTTGAAATAATCTCCACTGAACTCAGGAAGCTTTACTCTTGCCTGAACTAGGACAAACGTGTTGTTCTTCTTTGCCGCTTCTCCGATCAGGTCGGTGATTTCTCCAGGAACATCGATCGCTACTTTCTCGTAATAATCGTCTGGATCCATCGCTCCTAGGCCTTCGTCTGGAAAACCTTGGAGAGCTCCTTCTGGGAAAGCAACAATCTTGACAGTGCCTTCCATCGAGTTGACATAATTTGCCGCATCGATCCATTCTGAGATATGTTTCGCGTTGACAATAACGTCAGCTTTGTTCCTTGCGTCTGCAATCCGGCTCTGGACGCAGACTGCGATGTATGGTTCCATCTTTGTGAGCTTGAATCTTTGGCTATTTCATGATTTTGTGATTTTCCTCGGTGAACTAACCCTATCTGCAGTAATTTCTTTTCTTGAGTTTGGGCTTAATAGTAAATTCGTGCGGAAATCCCATCTCCCGTACGTGTTTGCAATCCCGTGGGAATCCACTTTTGCGGACTCATCTCGAATCCCCAGAGATTTGGACCTAACGTCTAACGAAATATTGTCGAGGATTATGCCCGAAGATTCAAATTCCCGCCCCAGGATTTGAGCCCTAATTTACTTCTCGATGTTGAGAAGCCCTTGTTTCCTTTGAGAATTTATTTTGATAGAAACCTCATACAATTTATTTCGGAAGAAATTCTTCGCAACGACACTTTCGACGCTGTTCTTTGTACTTAAGAATCCGAGGGTTTTTTGAAAAAGGCCCAATCCGAGTCTTGGAGAATAAATAACCTCAAATCTCTTCGGTTCGTTCTCTACATGAACTGCATTGAGTTTTCTTGATTATCGCGTAATTCTAGGTGGGTTCGCTGCAATCATAGGAGTAATAGGCTTCCTTCCGTACTTTAGGAATCTGTTTGCAGGAAGGACAAAGCCGCACACGTTTTCATGGTTAATCTGGGGCATTCTAAGCGCAATAACCTTTGCTGCCCAGATTGCTAGCGGCGCAGGCCCCGGGGCATGGATAATCGGAGTTGCTGCGACTCTGAGCCTGGCAGTTTTTGTGATAGCCATATTCAAAGGGGAGAAGGAGATAACAAGGCTAGATAAAATAAGCCTGGCTTCTGCCGCGCTCGGCATAGCGCTCTGGGTCGTAACTACAAACCCATTGTGGAGCGTTGTTATCGTTACAATAGTGGATGCGGTTGGCTACGTACCAACTTTCAGAAAGACGTACAAACAGCCATACGGAGAGACCCTCACCTTGTATTTCTTGAGTTCGGTTTCATTTGTAATCTCACTGTTTGCTCTGGAAGTGTTTGACCTAACTACTGCGCTGTATCCAACATCACTGATAGCAACTAACATGATATTCATTTCAATGGTACTTATGAGAAGGAGGAGGAACGTTGTGTCCAGTATATCGTATCGGTAGAAATTTGGCACTTGTGCGTAAAGGAAGGTCATCGTTGGGAAGGTTACAATTCAGGTCTCGATTGTTAGGGTAGTTAGATAAGAGATACAAAGAGGAGACATCGTGAAAGTGCGATTTAGGCGTTGTTGATATTTTCACAGAGCAAGATCTGGAATTCAGGCAGACGGCGGAGACCGATATAACACGACATCTTCTTTCTCCCACACGATGACGACTCTATAGGATTTGAAAGTCAGGGAAATAACGCCCACCGGCGGCCTCTTAACCTATGGGCAGAGGGCTCATGCAAAATTCACCTCTTGCTAATGGTATGAAGCGACCAGAGTATAAGCTTCCGACGAACTGCCCTTCGAAGTATACCGGGTAAACTTCGACCCATGCCTCTTTCTTTATTGCCTTAACGAAACAGAAGTGAGAGTTGTATTAAATATCTTCATTTTGTTGCCCTAGACAAACGACGATCAGCATAGCATTTTTTATCAAACGAATTCAATGAAAAAAAGCATTAATCTCGGGAAAGCAACCTGAAAACGATAAGAACAGAGAATTTGAGCTTAGGGGAAAAGACGAGGCCAGCATAAATATTGTTGCTGCATTCGGTACAATTAGCATAGGGGTCGAGATAATGCCAACTCGGTCTGATATGGAAAGATTTCTGAAGTTACTTCCTTTTTCTCAAGTAAGGCATGTTATCGAATCTTCAATGGAGGGAATCTATTTCGAGGTTGAAACTCTTAGTGTCGTGTCTGCACTCGGAAGGATTTGTTCTGAAGAGATAAGATCTGAAAACGATATTCCGCCAAGACCTATTTCCGCGATGGATGGTTATGCCATCATGTCAGGTGAGACACGTAATGCCTCAGGATCAGCTCCTGCAAGATTCATGATCCGTGGCGCGCTGTATCCAAAAGATGCTAACGCTCGCAAATCTATTTCAGGAGATGACACCTACTATATTGCGACTGGAGCCCCTATTCCTGAAGGTGCGGACGCGGTTGTGAGGGTAGAGCAGACACGCTTGACGGGAAACATGATATCTGTCTCCCAACATGTTCCCGACTCAGAGAATGTGTCTTTTCAGGGCGAGGACATTCGCAAGAGTGAGATTCTTTTTTCTAAGGGTCACATTCTTAACGCGGCGGACATAGCCCTTCTCATTTCAGCAGGAAAGAGAGAGATCAAGGCCTACAAAACTCCTAACGTCGGGATCATTTCGATAGGGGATGAACTGATCGCTTTTGAAGACGGAGATAATTCAACCTCTCAAAAGACCATCAACAATTATTCGAATTTGATAATTGGACTTCTGAACAATTTCGGAATAAGGGCAGAAACGTTCGGAATAGCCAAAGACGAAATGGCTGAGATCCGGCGAATGATCGAACATGCCCTAAAGAAGTTTGATTGTATAATCACAATTGGCGGAACTTCGGTTGGAAAAAAAGATTTTGCTCCAACCGCTGTGGGTTCCGTCGAAGGAGCATCGATGATATTTCACGGGGTCAGAATCGTCCCGATCAGACCAACCGGATTGGCTTTGATCAACGGAAAACCAATCTTCATCCTGCCAGGCCATGCAGTTTCCGCGACTCTAGCATTCTTTCTTACGGTGATTCCAGTCTTGAATCTTCTGTCCGGCCTATCTTTTGATTCTCGTCAAGCAATGATCGAAGCAGAATCCATCGGCGAGCTTGAAAATGATCGTGCGATCGATTCCATTGTCTTAGTGCAGTTGAAAAAAATGGACAGAGGTTTCTTTGCGACCCCTCTCGAATGGGGATCCAATCTCATCCACAATCTTTCAAAAGCAAACGGGTTCGTGCTGCTCAAGGCAAAGGAAAAGATAAGGAAACACGACGTTCTCCAAGTACTACTGCTTGGCGCTCGTGAGCTAGAAAGAATTCCGAGTGCCTAAATTGAAGATAGTTTCATTTCTAGGCTACAAGGAGAGCGGCAAAACCACCGCGTTGGAACACGTTTGCAGAAAGCTTACTCTGGATGGATGGAAGGTGGGCACGATCAAGCACATCCACGAATCTGAATTCACGATAGATCATAAAGGAAAAGATACGTGGCGTCATGCTAGGGCGGGGGCTTCTGTTGTTGTGTCGGTATCAAAAAAGGAGCTCGCGGTGATAAGGAAGTGTAACACGTCAGAAGTGGGTCTTGAGTCCATTTTCAAGATTTTCAAGGCAGAGCACATGGATTTTGTCCTTATCGAAGGTTACTACAAAAAGTTGGCAAAAGAAAAACGAAGAAACATAACAAGAATTCTTTGCGCAAAAAATACCGAGGATGCGTTGGAATTGCTCCACGAGCACTTAAGACCGATTTGTATTTGCGGCAAAATTGCCGAGAGTACCGCGAAGGATCTCCTTGGAACACCATTTGCGAAGTTTCCTAGGGATAAATCCAAAGTGATGAGACTAATTGGGAGACCATAGTCTACTTCGCGATCGGATTCGTTATTCCAGAAAGTAATCGAATGTAATCTTCCCTCGAGTTTATGTTGACTAATGATTCGAGCAAAGGATCATATTCTCTTATCCTTGAGACAGGCACATAATTCACATCTGCTAATTGAGCTAGTAGGTTTTTTGGGCCCATTTTTCCCAGACGCAATACCTTAGTAACGGCTATTAGCGCCTGCTCTAAGTCGTAAACTGCACAAAGCGGTTCCGTATCATTATTTTCCCAGATGGGTACCGAGGCGCTGTGTTCCTGGGCAGAGTCACAGAGGTATTTGATCACTGCGTGTTTGACCAACGGGGAATCGCATGCAAGTACAGCAGCATAGCGATATTTTGCATGAGAAAAGCCAGTTATCATGCCGCCGATCGGATTCCCCAATTCTAGCTCGTCTTTGAGAATTCGGACGCTGCGATCGAGAACATCTCTAAAATTATCTTCACCTTTTTGGCCTATGACCACAATTGTATCATTTGAGATCTTCATCATTTCTTCTACTATCAATTGGACGAACGACTTGCCTCGATAAATCAGGAAAGCTTTGTCTGAGCCCATTCGCTGGCTCTTTCCTCCGGCAAGAACGATCAAAGATAGGCCGCCCTGTGAACGAATAGAATTGGAGCCTACAGGCATTAGAGAAACATCCTTTACGAAATTTTTGAGACTTGAATCAACTTAGCTCGGTTCATTGTGTATTTATCGATTCGTCGGCAGTCTCGAAAATGTGTAACTTTGGCAGCCTTTTTTCCATGTCATCCCGACTAGTCATCGCTTCGGGAAGTATTCTCATTCTCGCGGGATTCCTATATTTACCAAGAAATAGGTCTCCTAGGCTTACACATTTTTCGCTCTGAGGTTTACCAGAATTTAGAGCAGTCGCAAGATATTCACATTTACGATTGTTGGGATTTTCATATATAGGATTCACTTAGAAATCGAAGCAAAAAGCTATCATGCTTTGAGCAATTACTTCTTGAATACTAGGAGGTATCGACTGTTCATGCAGAGGCTTATGACAATGTATAAATGTAGTATAAAATGGATTCAGGTCTAACAAATGTTCATAATTCCTGCAATTTATTCGACAATCGCCCAAAACGCCAGAGGACGACTAACAATTTGATTGATTCCGGAAGTGGTGAGATGGCTCAAAAAGACCACCAAAGCTAACGAGCGAAAATAACACTAAAAACGCATAATGCTTTGGAAAGGATCATTTCACCATAAAACATCTTTCCAT
>JAPCJU010000055.1 GCA_027886795.1 Nitrososphaerota archaeon
CTAGATTTCGAGGCTGGAAAGAGTGGGCAGTCTTATTTTCATTACTTTATGGTTCGACCTATTTGCTCACAGCGATCGAATCAGTCTATTTGAAAACGATCCTTGGTGCAAGTGCCGTGGTGAGCCTGCTCGTCAATGGAGCGATAGTTTCTGGAGTATTTGCGTTTGCCCTCGTCGAGCTTCTCGCGAAAGAGAAGCCGGAGCCCGAGATTGTGCACAATCGTCTAACAATGCCGAGGAAAGAATGGGCGTGGAAGATTTTATGCTCTGGTGCATTGTATCTTCTTTTGTTCATAGTCTTTGGGTTAGCGATTTACGCGCCTCTTGCCAGGGCGATTGATCCGTCTGCGTATGCAAGCGAACAGGCCTCCATTTCGGCTTCCGCGGCAGGGCTTGTCTTTCCACTAGAATTCCTCCGTGGAATAATCTGGACTACACTAGCTGTTCTAGCCACTTTTTCGCTTCCTTACGACTGGAAGAAAACTTCAGTGGTGGTTGGTCTGCTCCTGGCGGTGCCTATCTCCGTGAGCGTTTTCTTGTCGTCTGCAATTGTCCCAGGTCTTCAAGTTGCTCATTTTGCCGAGCTTTTTGGAGAGAACTTGGTCTTTGGTATCGCCGCTGTTTGGATTCTTCACCTGCATTCCAGATTAAGAGAACTGACGGCGGTGACCAAATCTACTAAACTGTCCACAGGCACAATAGCCTCTGAGACACAGTAGAAGATTTGCCCAGCTGGGCACCCTATCTGCACGAATTTTCATGTATGGGCTCAGTAAATTCGTGTCCGAATCCCATTTCTCACGGTGGAACCAAAAATGAATGGCACCTTGCTAAGAGTTTCCTAATAGAAAAATGCAACATAATCATGTTGCATCCCTCTTTTAAGAATCCAGAAAGTCTTGAACAAAAGAAAAGTGAATCATTGTGAAATTGAGTTATTTTCTGGATGGGGATCGCAAGAAGAACCTTCAATTTATCGAAAGGGCAGCAATATCATCCATCGCCCTCGCCACTATTGTCATCGTAGTTATCATTGTTGTAGCAGGAGGCGCATATTATTTTGTTTCCTCGAACAGTAGTACTACGACAAGTGCCTCTTCTACAACGAGCTCAACGGCAATATCCTCTTCTTCGAGTACGGTTTCATCGTCTGCCAGTCCTTCAGGTCTGATTCTCTACTCCGCCGATGCATATGTTAATGAGTCAACCATTCTTGAAAATGGTTTTTCGACCTCCACAGGAATTCAGATGGCACCTCCCAAGGCGGCAGGATCTTTGACGCTCGCGCAGCAAATAGCTCAGGGCAATCCAGTATCGGTATTCCTTTCAGTGTCAAAAACTGCGATCCAAAACGCGACCCTAAAAAGTGCCTTTGGAGGGTGGGCGGTTGCTTTTGCAACGGATCAGATGGGAATTGCCTACACCAATGCAACATTACAAAATTCTGCTGGCGCAGCCGTTGTTAACGCGTTCAACACGGCCGTTTCGACGAATTCGACCACCGATTGGTACAACTTTTACAACAACCTGACATCGGGACAGGTAAAGGTCGGAATTTCAAATCCAAACGCTGACCCGGCTGGATACAGAGCATGGATAGTGCTAGAGGCGGCAGGTCACATTTACGCGGGCAATAACAGTGGTTACTTTGTCAATAGATTAATCTCGAACAGTGGTAACTACACGGGAGCTAGCGCAGCCGATCTCGTCGCTCCTCTGCAGACTGGGCAAATTCAATTCCTGTTCATCTATAAATCTGACATTACGGCTGAACATTTGAGATTGTTGCAGCTTCCTAAGGGAGTGAACCTGGGGAGTGGAGCATACAATACATTCTACTCCCAATTCACATATACAATCACATCCGGCGTCCAGAAGGGCGGCTCTATTACTCTCTGGATCACAGTTCCGAAGACGAGCACTGATAATACGAATTCCGTAAGGTTCGTTGTCTATGTAGTTCAAAACTACGTGACGCTCCTAAAGCCGTTCGGGCTGTCGAATATACAACCCCCTAAGATCTACAACGATACTTCAATCCCCACGCCGCTTCAGCAGCTGTTAACAAATGGTTCGCTTTCGTACGCCGGAGCGCTATGAAGAATCAATTGAGCTTTCCTTGAATTTCTCTTGTCAGCGGAAGTACCATAACCTTATTCCCTGATTCCTAAAGCTTCGGCCTTGATGCTCTCGTGCATACAGCTGAGGTTGCGACAAAATGTCAGTTGAAATTGGCAATCTTGAGATTTCGGGCCCTAGTGTGAGAGTCAACGTCTCGGAAGCCGGCGACGACATACTGATCGAGGGATCAGTCGCGGAAGAAAAAGCTAAAGCCGAGATGATAAGAAAGCTTGATTCTTTGCAAGACGGAAAATCCGAGAGAGTTCTGTTGCTGACTGATCATGGCATCTTCATCGAGGGAGTCTGGAAAGTTTCTCAACCTCAGCATACAACTGAAGAAAGCGGAAGATTGGTATTCAAGATAACATTGTTGAGAAAATAAGTTAGGTCGTCTGGTTAAGAAATCCCGTTGTCGAACTTCATTAGAAAGTGCCTAGTTTAGTTCAATGACAACTAGCTATTGTTAAATGCGAATTTTGACACAAAAGGAAATTCCAAAGTGAAAAAGAAAATTGAATGCGGGCAACAGATACCGATTAATCAAAATGAAACGTGAGCAAGAAGAAATTCAATCTGAAAAGGAAAGAAAAACCGTCCAGGAAGTTTCAAAGAAACTAGGACAAGATCCCGGAGTCAGTTCTTAATTCGCAGTTTTCCGGCTGCGAGTGGTTTCATCACCAGATCCCACGGGGTAATCACCCCTTTTTCGCAGATCAGACATTCTTCAGTTTGATTTTCCATAACGCGAGCAGCTGCCTTGACTCTGGAATTATCACGGACAAACGGAGGTTCAAAGGCGTCGAGATCCCCCAGATTGACGTCAAGAAGCGATTTCGGATTCTTGGAAACCTCTCCAAGACGCGCAGTGCTGAAAATATAACCTATTATTCTCCTGTCCGTCACTAGACTTTTCCGTCCTTCGATGAACACTCTCCGAAACCTGTGATTGAACATTTCTCGCAGCACAGTCTCGATTCTTGAGTCACCTGGCAGCGAAAAAATCGGGGATGCGATCTCCCCAACCGTCATGTCGGTGTCGATCAATCCCTTCTTGTAAAGCCGCAGGAGATCGCGCAAGCTCGCAAACCCTCCCAGCTTTTCCGACTCGACCCAGGCAAAACCGAATCTCGTCTTTTGGAACATCTTTAGGAGATCTTGGATATCATCGTCTACGTCGATCGTCGCCAGTTGCTTGGCCGCCTTCTCGCAGGGCAAGTTGAGAAATTTTCCATAATCTTTGGGATCGGTTTGGAGAAGCCTCTCAAGACACGAGTATCCCAAGACTGCGAGTCTCTTTTTTTGTCTCGGCTTGAAGCCTATGGGGAGAGCATCAATCTGGTGGAATCGCAAAAGAGATGCGGCCAGAAGCATCTGCGTGCGAGGTTCAAGTGCTGGATATGTCTTGCTGAAAACTTGGGGCAGTGCTTCTCCAATTTTCACAGACTACTTCCGATATTGCTTGGCTCTATTAGCATTTCCGAAACATCTCTAACTTCATTCTGGGGAAATTCTATTTAATTCACGGTCATGAAGGAGTATTGTGATCCAGCTCCAGTTTACTGTGACTCCCGAAAGCTGGATAGGCAGTCTTTGTCGCAGGGATTCCGCGACAATCAGGATCTTAAGCGTAAAGGTTTCGGATTCGGGTCGATTCGTGACACACTTTGTAGAGATATCTTCGAACAAATCCAGCGCCGAAGATCTAACGAAAGAGTTGCGGAAGTCCAGCGATGTGATCGATAGCGACATTGCGAGCGTGGGTGCGAATAGAATCGTGGGCGCGGTAACCAGTAATGACTGCGTCGTCTGCTCGATCATCACGGAATCCAAGACGGGGTATTTCCTAGGCCCCGCGACGACCGAGCTTGATTGCCAGATGAGTTACAAACTGTTCATGAGCGGAGAAGGAATACCTGGATTTCTACAAACTCTCCACGACAAAGGCGTTCTGTACAAGATCTCAGAAATTGCAAAGATGACCACTTCAAAGGCGCTCACCACGAAGCAGGAACATGTATTGAAAACTGCCTTGGAGCTCGGGTACTACGACTATCCAAAGCGAATTTCCACGGAAGATCTGTCAAAGACTGTGGGCCTCGCAACAAGTACAGTTTCCGAGATCTTGAGAAGGGCGGAGCGGAGAATTATTACCGGCTATTTTGAAACTAGCCATGAGTGATGGTCAAAAGAGCCAGGGCGAAAACAACGAGTACGACGGAAACGACCAATGAATCATAGTCTCGGATTTTCGCAGAAACCATTTCTCGGATGCTTCTTGACAACCCAAATCTCTCCCATAAACCCGTTGGTAAGATGAGTCTGAATGATAATAAATTCAGAGACGAATATCAGGTTTGAGAATAATGCAAGAAAGCCATGAAGTTAGAGCTTAGTATCATTTTTGGTAATCGCCTTCCAGTCTTATTAGTCAAGCCATCCAATATATTGCAAGGGAGAGCGTGGATTTGCCCTTTTGCAAGAATTGTGGGATTGCTGTAAACTCGGAAGCGAAATATTGCCCGAATTGCGGCACCGAAGTGTTTGTCAGTTCAAAAAGCGTTCAGCAACAATTTCAACCTCAGGGAACGGCTTCCGAGACCTGGCAGAGTCGAAGGTCGATTGTAGGAGCGTATGCGGGCGTGGCCGATAGATTTGTCGCTCAGCTGATCGACTGGCTGATCCTGGGCGTAGTATCAGCCTTGCTTGCGCTGCCCTTGGGACTCGCTGCTTTGATCGGGAATCCCTTTGGTCTGGTATTTGCCGCACCTGCGTATGCCGCATTTACTTCAGTCGTAGGCCTTGTTATGCCTCTTTCATATTTCAGCTATTTTGAATCTGCAACGGGTCAGACAATTGGAAAGTCAGTCATGTCGATCAAGGTCGTTGACCAAGCCAATGGATCAAGAATTGACTTTTTGAGGGCTGTAGTCCGGAATGTCCTGAGAATCGTAGATTTCCTTCCAGTCTTTTACATAATCGGAGCAATCCTTGTCTTGTCGACTGACAAGAAGCAAAGAATTGGAGACTATGCCGCGGGCTCTGTTGTGGTCAAGATGTCGTAGAAGAAGTAGCGAACTCGGATTCTCAAACTCCGTCCCAAAAAATCACAAATGTCAATTCTGTGGCCTCGGACTATTCCGGTAAACATCGCATGTACGACGAACTATCATATGTTTCCTGAACAAATCCGCAAACAACGCATCGAAATTCTGGTTTCATTCTTACTTTTTTCATGGGCCGGCCGCAATGATAACTTGAGCTCACTTCAGTTCACTATCTTTTTTGCTCTCAGTTTGGATTAGAAACCAGCAACAGCAACGTTCCCAGCGCGCAAGAGAAAAGTGACACCTTGACAATCTCTTTCAAATCGATCTCACACTTTACGAAATTAGGGAGGTTCTACGATTTATCTTGATGATACGATCCTCAATTTTAATAATAAGCTCAATCTGCTCCGGGCCTCTTGAGGGAATCGAGGAAACCGACACCTGAATTCGGTTAGATTCCCCGATCCAAGAGAGTAAGAAATGTGTTGAGTTCAGACCGAGATGAAAAAGAAATAGGTGGCTCCTCTAGAAAGAAGAAGATCGTGATGACATGAAAACTTCCGGAAACACGGTATTGATTACTGGAGGAGCTACAGGTATTGGTTTCGCGCTTGCTGCGGCTCTCTCCAATCAGGGAAACGAGGTGATAATCTGTGGAAGGCGAGAGGAAAAGCTTAGCGAGGCCAAGGAAAAACTTCCAGGGATTAGCATTAGGACGTGCGATATTTCCCAACAAGCCGAAATCGAATCCTTGTTTGACTGGGTCACCTCCAACTTTCCTGGTATCAATGTACTTGTGAACAACGCCGGAATGCAGAGGGCGATAGACTTCAGGAAGGGCGTTGAAGATCTCATAAAGAATGAAGATGAGATCAATGTGAATCTGAAGGCCCAGATATACCTGGCTGCTTATTTTGTGCCGGTATTCTCCAGAAGGCAGACGGAATCTGCCATAATCAATGTCTCTTCGGGCTTGGCTTTCGTTCCACTTGCGAAGTTTCCAATTTATTGCGCAACTAAAGCTGCGATCCACTCCTTCACGATTTCACTTAGGCACCAGCTCAGGGTAACTCCAATCAGAGTGTTCGAGGTGATCCCTCCGACGGTATATGATACGGAACTCAAGGGAAAGCCGCTTCAGAAAAGTGATTGGACAGTTTCGTCCTACGAAGTTGCAGATGCCGTAATGAAGGGTCTAAAAAACAACGATTATGAAATTTCCCTGGGTGCCGCGAAAAACTGGATCAATGGGTCCAAGAATGAACTGGAGATCGCATTCAATAACATGAATCGTTAGGGCGCTTAATTCCTTTAACTGGGGTGAGTTAGATTATACCTATCTGACATTTGAAACGATTGGATTCGTTTATGCTGGAAGGAATGACCGAAGTCGTTTCTTCTGCTGACCTTCGATCTGATTAGCCGCTCATGCAGAATCTTACGGAGTTGTTCAGATTCCAAAGATAATAGAAATCATCCTGCCAACTTGCGACCAGTTGCCCATTGATGGAAGTACCAGAGTCCACCAGATAGTTTGTGAAATTCATTCCAAAGTTTGTAGATCGCGCAATGAAAAGATCGTTAACTCCATTCAGATTTGAATTCCAAGATACTTCTAGGACTGGACCATTGGAGATGATTTCTGGGTCATTTTGTTCTGATGACAGATCAAATATGCCAGTGGTCCCTGATATATTCAGAGGACTGGAGTAAGTTGTACCGTTATCTTTGCTAGTTGCAGTAAAGACCTCAAAATCATTTGTTACACCAGCTGGAAATCTCCAGGAGACATAGACGTTGGATCCAACGGCGATTATCTTACCTTCTCTCGCAATTCCATAACCACTAACATTTTGAAATTGGCCGAATGTCGTTCCATTGTTGGTGCTTTTCGCAATCATCATTGTGCTTGTTGTCGGCGTGCCAAGCACATTTTGAATCCTCCAAAGTACGAACAAGAATCCGAAAGGAGACACTGACAATTCAGGCTCACGCGATATTCCTTTCCCAAGAGGCTGATAAGTAAATGTAGTTCCATTATCATGACTTGTTGCTAATTCTATATACCTAGGGGCATTGGCGGTGCCAGTAGTAGAATTTTCCCACACTGCATAAACATTGGAGCCAAACGCTGCCGATTCTATTTCTTGGGA
>JAPCJU010000056.1 GCA_027886795.1 Nitrososphaerota archaeon
GATCGGAATTTGAGCTCCGCAAGAATTGCACTTGTTATTTTCATCCATGTTCCAGCCGGTAATGTCAAAGCCATATCTTCGAACGACGATTTTGCCGCAGCCATGGCAGTATGTATGCTCAAGATCATGTCCAGGGACATTCCCGAGATAGACGTATTCCAATCCCTCCTCTTTCGCGATCCTATGGTGCTCCTCCAGAGTCTTCGTGGGTGTCACTGGAAATTCCATCATCTTGTAATCGGGATGAAAGCGGAGAAAGTGAATCGGGGTCATCGGCCCAAGATTATCGTAGACCCATCTTGATAATTTCCTTGCGTAATCCAAATTGTCGCCGACCTCTGGAATAATCAGATCTGTAATCTCGACATGTATCTTTGTCTTGTTTTTGATGTCGGATAATGATTGGAAAATTGGTTCAGCTCCAGGGATGCCTATGTACTTTCTGACGAAACCTGGCTCACCATTTCCCTTGAAATCAACCGTTATGCAATCGAGAAATTCGCCCATCATCTTGACTGTTTCCGGAGTTGCAAATCCGTTCGAAACGAAGATATTGAAGAGCCCTTTCTTGTGAGCCTCTATTCCGATGTCTCTAGCAAATTCGATGAAAATGGTCGGCTCATTGTAAGTATAGGCTATTCCTTGGCACCCTTGCATCATCGCAAGCCTCGAAACATCCTGCGGCTCGATGTCCATTCCCTCCACCTTTCGCCGCTGCGAAATATCGTAATTCTGGCAGTAGCGGCACAACCAGTTACAGCCACTCGTTGCGACTGAAAATATTCTGGTACCCGGTCGATAATGAGTAACGGGCTTTTTCTCGATCGGGTCGATGTGTCCGGTGAAAAGCTTCCCGTAGGATAACAACTGGAGTTTTCCTCCGATGTTTTGGCGGATACCACAGAGCCCGATCTGACCCTCACCGACCTGGCAGTATCTAGCGCAGGCGGTGCACTTTACCCGGCCCTCAACAAGTGGCTGATACAGCTCTGCCTCTTTCATGAAACTTTTCCGAGCCTAAACTTACTCCAAGCGATAAGCGTGCAAATAAGGCTTTTAGCCAAAATTTCCTCCTGTTTTAATCGAGAGCTCAATGTCATTTCCTACGATGACTGGTGAGGAAGTTGCAAATGCTCTAGATCCGCTCTATCCCCGGATCAAAACACCGCTACGTCACGAAAACGTATTCCAGCTTCTGATAGCAACTGTATTGTCTGCTCAAACAACAGATCTCCAAGTAAACGCGGTGACGCCTTTGCTCTTTGGCGAGTATCCGGATGCAGCGGCACTTTCGAAAGCTACGATCAAAGCACTGGAAAAAATTGTAAAATCGACTGGATTTTTCCACGTCAAGGCAAGAAGAATAAAACAAATTTCTGAAAAGATTTGCAAGGATTTTCACGGAGAGGTTCCGAAATCGATGGAGGAACTGCTCACTTTGCCCGGAGTGGGTAGAAAGACTGCTAACATAGTCCTCAGTGCCGGGTTTGACAAAATTGAAGGGATCGCGGTAGACACTCATGTACTTCGGCTGTCAAGGAGAATTGGACTAACTGAAGAAAAGACGCCCGAAAAGATCGAGCTTGACCTGATGAAGATCACACCAAAAATCATGTGGCCTAGGCTGACCCTTCTATTGATCCTTCACGGAAGGACAATCTGCTTCTCTAGAGGCCCGTTATGCGAGAAATGCGTCCTGTCACCCAAGTGTTACTACTTCAATAATATTAGAAATCAAGTCGTGCCTCCAGAAAAATAGCTATATTTGAAAATGTTCATTAGTCGAGAATTCTGAGCACTTTTTTGACCGGGTAAGAACGGGCTTACTGATTGAATAAAAAAATGGCATTTGATCACTTTGAGGTTTGGTATCGCACTTGAAAATTTCACGCCGCCTGGAAGATCTCCGTCGAGCGAATCAATTCTCCAGATGGCTAAAACTGCCGAATCCTACGGTTTCGAGTCAGTCTGGACTTGGGACCATCTCCTTTTGGGGTCACGTAAAGTCTTCCCGGTCTTGGAATCTCTTTCTACTCTAGAATTCATCGGTGCCAAGACTTCAAAAATAAAATTAGGCACGAGCGTTCTCATAATGGCGCTTCGCAATCCGCTTGTCTTGGCAAAGACGCTATCAACAATCCAAATCCTCACGGGCGGCCGATTGGTTCTCGGAGCAGCTACAGGATGGTACGAAAGGGAGTTTCGAGCAACGGGAGTTGACTATAAGAAAAGAGGGAAAATATTTGAAGAAGAATTTCAGCTGGTCAGAAAACTTCTGGAAGATTCAGATGTGAATTTTCGTTCCGGCCGGATAGTTCTCGAGCACGCGACGCTCGAACCTCGCTCAACTGTCCGGATTCCCATGTTGATGGGGGGATACTCTGATGCAGTTCTAGAAAGAGTGGGAAGGCTTTCTGACGGATGGATTTCGTATTATTACAGACCGGAAGATTTTCGAGACTCCTTTACGAAAGTTATTGTTAGTGCGCAGAGTTCCAATCGAGATCCTGACAAAATGAAAAGTGTGGATGTTGTGCCTCTTGCAGTCGCGAATACTTTTGATGAGGGAGATCGGCTCGCTAGAGATTTCACATCGAAATACATGGACTTGCCCAACAACACCCAATGCAACGTAGGTTCATCGGTTAAGGGGAGAATACCCGAGTGCATTGATCAGGTTCGAAAGTATGAATCGATGGGAGTTCAAGAGCTCGTGTTCATACCGAGTAATTATGACATCGCGCAGGTAGAACTCGCTGGAAAGGAAATACTGCCTGCTTTTCTGAAGTAAGTTTAGAACGAGACTTTGGTCGTTGTATTTTTTTCAAGCGTTCTTTACAATGATCGTTCCATGCATCCACAAGTGGTATTGGCAATAGTAGTTGTAGGTTCCGGCGTGCGTAAAGGTAAACGAAAAGGCTCCTCCAGGCGAGATAGCACCAGAAGAGAACAATCCTGTACTACTAGTCACGGTATCATAAGCAAACGAGTGGCTTGTCCACTGGATTGTATTGTTCACTCCTATTTGCACAACAATAGTCTGAGGAGAATATTGCCAACTAACGGGAGTTTCCACGATGTAGATCACAGAAACATTGGGGCTTCTCTGGTTGCTGGCAGTAACTATGACGTATCCGGTAATTGCAAAGTATCCCACTAGTAAAACCATCAGAATTATTGAAAGCAGAGGTACTATCTTGTTTTGAGAACTATCATTTCTCTTATCTGAATGAGAATTAAACTCCAATTCTTCGAGGCGCCGGTTTTCCCTTGTAAGATTGAAGTAAAGATATCCGACAAAATAGGCTGGAGCTGGGGCGAACATTGCGATGCCCAGGATCTGTTGTTGAGCAACAGTGTAAAGGGGATAGACCGGGGTTGATATCAGAAACAACGCGAATCCATAAAACATGTGCGCGGAGATTGTTAGGGCAAGGACAATCATCTTGTAGTTATCCTGGAGCATCGGGATGCAAATCCCTATCAGGATCCCGATCAACAGAAAGCAGAAGTGTTCGACAATGTGGACGATAACGCTTTCGACAGCAGCATCCCAAAAATAGGGCAGATGCCAAAAGATTAACAGACCTCCTATGATCAGCAGTCCCAGTACGCCGAATTTCGTACTCTTGATCCGATCTATCTTTCCGCTTTTTAGGATTGGATAACCGATCAAAACCCCAGAGATAGCAATGATGATGTGCTGCAGCATGTGGATTCCAAGATTAATTTCCGTCGTCACCTCCAACGGAGGGAAGGTAGTAATGAAAATGAATAGAATAAGGCCGAAGACCGGAAGATTTCCTAAAGTTTTGAAAAGCCTGTTCTCACGTCGGGCTTCCGATGCAAGTGTGGTATTCACATCAGATTGATCTCTCCCACGACAGAATCAATCGATATGGAATCGTCTCCTGTGCAATGGGTATACTTTCGCATTAACGTGTTAAAAACGATTTTAGGAGTTATGGCAGCATTTAATCACCCTGATTTCTTATCATGCGATTCTTTCCTCTGCCGGTTAAGAAGTCAGAAATGAATCGCAAGTTGAGTATCGTTGCCCCCAAAAATAATCGTGCCGTTTTGAACCGTTGAATAAAGATAAATTTTCAGGCTCTGACCCGGGGGTAACGACTCGGGTAATATCGGAACTGCGCCGACGCAGAGAGGGTTCGTAATTGATATTGAAAGGTTCCGTACCTCTTTCAAGCCAGAGTTCATCAAGACCACATAGAAGCCATAGACATTTTCATCGCAACTATAGTCGTAGCGCAGCGCGATTCTTGAGAAAGAATTTTCTATAGATTGTCCATAATCGCGACTATTCTGTGCATATTGCCCTAAGATCAAAGCCGTCAACGAGGTTGCGGCAAGCGCAACGACAACGATAGTAAGAAAGTGTCCGAGTTTCAACTTGAATATCACCATAGGTTGTTAGCGGATGTTTGCTTTCCAGTGAAACACCATCAAATCAATCATCTAGCGATGATAGACTCTAAAAGATCCAGCAAGCACTCCGCTGTCTGGTTGATGTATCAATTTCAGATCGCTCGGATTGAGAGAGATTTGGCATACTAAATTCTTAAATCTCGTCAGACATCAACTCAGACTCTCGTCCTAGTTTATGGTTTTTCTAAATGCGGGAATCGAGAAAATCTCAGCTTGCTAGCTTCGTGATTCTTATGGGCATTGGACTCTTGTCCTTGCTCCTTTTATTCGCTATGAATTTCTTGGCGTGGCCGGTCGGATCAGCCATTGGAAAAGTTGCCACATTTACTCCCAGTCCACAAAAGGTTCCATTCGGAGTTCTAAGCGTCACCGTTGTTTCTAATCAAACTCTGATAACTACCTCTAACTTAGTTAACAACACAGGTATTTCGTTCCCGTTTTCGACAACCGAGCCTCTGACTGGAATTCCGATTGCTGTTTCCAAGGGCACCCTACAACCATTTGTGACAAATCGGACGGACAATGTTGGACAAATCCTCGAAAATATTCCCCCAGATACTTACAATTTAAGGCTAGGCGATTGGCGATTGAATAACATGAACATCAGCGTCCAAGTTTACTCAAACAAAGTCACCGCTGTTAATGTTACGTTGAACGCGACTTCTTACACCGTTCAACAATTCGATATTTTTGATCCGGATTCCACTGGTTTTGTTGTCGGGTGGGAGCAAGTATATGCACAATTGCTGTCTTCGCAGTTGATCACTGCTAAGGGCCCTCAAACATTTATGGATACCAATCTCGCACCTGCGACCCCCATCGAAGGAATTGGCCAAAGTATGGTGACTCCCATATCAATAGCATCCGTCCAGTTAGGAAACGGGTCACAGTGGGTGCAATTTCAAGTAAAGGCACCTTTGAATATCGGAAACATAAAAGCGATGAGTCTACTGTCATTGAAGACATTCTATTCGGTGAATACTAGTGCCATTTGATACGCAAACTGTCTTTTACTTGCTGCTTGTGGCAAATGTTGCAATTTATTTAGGGCTGTTGCTTGGAATTATAAGGGGAAGAAGATTCAGGCTGCCATCAAATCCAACTGTCGAAGAAGCGTTTAAGATTCTTGAAAAATCCTTGACCCGCACATTCCCCGACTTGCCCGCGGGATATACGTGGAAGGAGGTCGTAAACAGGTTGAAAGCCTCAAATCTGGATCTAGACTGGTATGAAATAGAAGATACTGTTAGAAAGTACGAAGAATTCAGATACGGTGGAATAGATTACAAAAACGCGAATGTTGATGCAATTTTGCGACTTGCCGTGAGTTTGAAGAAGGTGGAGAAGGATGCTCGCATATCTCAAATCCAAAGTACTTGAGGAAGTCGGCAAAGTTGTAATCGGCCGCGATGAAGAGACAACTCTTCTCTTAACGGCGCTCATAGCGAGGGGCCACGTGCTGCTTGAGGGCGTGCCTGGAACTTCAAAGACGCTCCTCGCAAAATCTTTCTCCAGATGTCTCGGTTTAAGGTTCAGAAGGGTTCAGTTCACACCGGACATGTTGCCTTTGGATATCGTTGGAGGATTCATTTTCAATATGAAGAGCAGGGAATTTGAATTCAAGGAAGGACCAGTGTTCACGAATATCCTATTGGCAGATGAAATCAACAGGGCGGCGCCGAAGGTTCAAAGCGCTCTGCTGGAGTCGATGCAGGAACTGCAAGTTACAGTCGAGGGGCAAACCTCCAAGCTTCCTTCCCCTTTCATGGTGATCGCAACTCAGAACCCGCTCGACTTTGAGGGCGTGTATCCTTTACCTGAAAGCGAGATGGATAGGTTCATGATCAGAATCGAATTCGGGTACCCGAATCAAAACGTCGAAGTGGAAATTCTCAAACGCAATCTTACCGAACTTGATCTCGATGTTGTCAAACCAGTGATTTCTAATGAAGAATTGATTGAGGCGTTCAAAGTCGTAGACTCTGTCAAGGCATCGATTGAAATTTTGGAATATGTCTCGAAGCTTGCAATAGGAACTCGTACCGATAACAGAATCAACTTGGGGGCTAGTCCCAGAGCGGCAGTTCAACTAGTTCAGGTCGCGAGGGCAAATGCCGCGCTCGAAGGCAGAACCTACGTTACTCCCGACGACATAAAAAAACTTGCAGGAGTTGCTTTAGCTCATCGAATGCGATTGGACAGATCTGCTGCGCTGAAGGGGCTTGCGACAAACACTTCCGCGGTCATCCAACAAGTATTGGACGTAGTGAAACCTCCAAGGTGAAGCTAACTCAAAGAGGCAAGGACTATCTCAAGGCTTCACTTTATGGGGCAATCGTATCTTCCATTTTTGATGTAAGACTCATCTTGGGTTTATGTCTCGTCCTTTTCGTCTCCGCTGCAATATCAGAAATCATCCTTGCGACAGCTACCACGGGAAACATCAAGGTGGAATTTGATGATCCTCACCTTACGTGTTTCAAGGGAGGAGAAGTGAAGGAAAACTTCAGGATTAACTATAAAAGAAGGAGGTTTGTTCGCGTCAGAATTTCCTCGATAACAGGACCCAAGGGCGTAGCGACGATCCCCGACGAGTCCTCACCTGATGAATTGCGGCTGTTATTCAGGCCATACTACGCAGGACGATTCAAGGGTTTGTCCGCGAAGTTTGAGTTTAAGGATCCTTTGGAATTATTTAGCAAGTCTATTGAAATTGTGCTAGACGATTTTGTCATTGATTGTGTTCCGGCATCATTACTGAAGGATATCCGGACTTTTCGACCGATGGCATTGGCGTTAGGGGAAAAAATCGGCAGAACACATGGGTCCGGGCAAGAGTTTTACTCGATTGACGAATATACTCCTTCTGTTGAAC
>JAPCJU010000057.1 GCA_027886795.1 Nitrososphaerota archaeon
AAACCGATCGTCGCTGAATCTGGAACTAGCTGCGTACAGGCAAAAGAACTAGCCGGAAGGGCGGTGTAAAGGTAACCTCCGAAAACTGCACCCACGAGAAGAGGGAACAGCAAAAAGGCGGCCTTGGGAGTCGTTCTCTTGGCTGGCTCTGAAATTGCAGACCACTTGAGCTCCAAGTTTGATTACTGCATATAAAGCGCTATCCGATGAAAAGATCACGCATGGTTATTGGTCTCTGAACAGTCTTGCGAAGGATCATTAACTATTGAAAGTTTTCCTGATTTGTCCGGGCTCACCTGTAAAATCTTAAAGGAATCGAAAGCACTCAGGACACTGGTTCTGCTTTTGTTTTGACTGATAAAGTAATGATCGACATAAAGTCTCCCGAGCTTCAAAGCATCTTTACGACAGATGACAAGACGGGAGTTCTGAAATTTAGGACGTTCCTCGCAGGTACGTGGTACGAAGGAAGAGATTGGCAGGATGTTTTTTCGCCTATAGACTCTTCTGTGATCGCTAAATTGCCTAGGATTCCTCCGCCGATCCTTGAAGAAATGCTCGCCACGATTCACACGCGGGGAAAGCATGGTATCAGGGACACCTCTGGAGAAAGGAGGCTCTCGATTTACCACACGGTCGCCAACATGCTCGACAAATTCAGGGACGACTTTGCCAATACGCTAGTAGTGAATGCGGGGAAGACCTTTGCCGCTGCAAATGGCGAGGTAAATGCTTCCATCGAACGGCTCAGGAAATCCGACTTGGAAGCGAGCAAGATAAATGGTGATTATATCCCGGGAGATTGGAGCGCCGAAACGCTCGAAACCGAGGCCCTCGTTAGAAGGGAGCCATTGGGAATAGTGCTAGGGATCGTCCCTTTCAACTATCCTCTCTTTGATACCGTTAACAAGCTCGTTTACTCGACCATCGTGGGAAACGCCCTGATCATCAAACCTTCTTCTGCCACCCCGCTGCCGGTGATACTGCTCGCGAGGGTGCTCGAACTTGCGGGCTTTCCGAAGGAATCGTTTGCCGTGCCCACAATTTCCGGGAGGGACATGGGAAGCCTTCTGTCTGACAAACGGATCAGAGACATATCAATCACGGGGAGCTCAGAAACTGGACTTGAGGTTTTGAAGGTGGCGGGGATAAAGCAGTACGTGATGGAACTTGGAGGCGGCGATCCCGCAATAATCCTTGACGATGCAGATCTTGATTATGCCGCTCAAAGGACCGCCGTGGGGATCCAGAGTTACGCCGGTCAGAGATGCGACGCAATCAAAATCGTACTCGCGGAGGACGATATCTATTCCGAGTTCAAGCAAAAGCTTGCAACCGAGCTGAAGAAAGCGCGAGTTGGTGATCCGAGAGATCCTTCAACCACAGTTGGTCCCCTTATGGAAGAGAAAACCGCAAATGAGATGATGGACGGTATCACCGACGCCGTCTCTAAAGGAGGAGTCGTGATTGCCGGAGGACGGAGACTAGGTTCAAACTACGTCGAGCCAACGCTGATCGAGATCGAAAAAAATAGTCTTCGGAAGCTGTACCTTTATGACAAGGAAGTATTCGCGCCGGTCGCCTTGATTACATCGTTTTCAACGATTGAGGAGGCACTGGATCTCGCAAACGATCGACGCTACGGGCTTGATGCAGCAGTCTTTGGAAAAGATGTGAACAAGATCAGGAAGCTCACTAGGTTGCTCGAAGTTGGTGCGGTCTACATCAACGATTCACCCAAGCACGGGATCGGATACTACCCATTTGGGGGAAGAAAAGATTCAGGGATAGGACTGGAAGGTATAGGGTACACTCTGAATTACGTTACGGGTCACAAGTCAGTCGTCTACAACTACAAAGGAAAGGGTGTCTGGGAGTACCTCTAAAACTCAAATTGGTCGTTGTATGGATCGGATTTGGCGTCCAATCCTAACTTTTCGTGCATGGACTTTCGGTACTTGGCAATTTTACCTCGAAAGCAACTGATCATCCTTCGTAATTCAAGAAACAAAGCCTCCCACGAATTCCTAATATAATAGACCGTGAAAGCACGTTGTATGCTTTCCAATGCTAGCGTTGCAATACTCGTTCCGATCCGCGATATGAACAGGGCGATCAAGTTCTACACCGGGAAACTGGGTGGAAAACTTTCAATGCGGGGAGAGGATGAAATGAAAGATTCCTGGGCGGCCGTAAAGTTAGGGCGACAGGAATACTGGCTTGTCGGCGGCGCGAAAAAATCCGATCTGGCTTACAGCACCTTCGTCGTTAAAGACATCAAGGACGAAGTGATCGGCCTGAGGAAGAAGGGTGTTCGATTTCTGCGCGCGGAGAAGGACAAGACCACGACGAAGATCGACGGACCAATTAACTTCCATTCATACGGCGCAGAAGCTTTCTTCAAGGACTCTGAGGGGAACTTGATGATGCTCTGGCAGGGTATGTGAAAATCATAATCTAACTTCTCCCCCGTCTACAACGATAGTCTGCCCCACGACAAAATCGGAATCGTGCGAACTGAGAAACAAAGCTACTCGGGCAATTTCCTCGGGCTTGCCCGCACGACCCAAGGGGACCCATTTCATCAATTCCTCCCATTGCTTTTCATTGTAGTTTTTCTTGTTTGCAGTTGTCTCGACCGTCCCAGGTGCGATCACGTTCAAGTAAACCCCGTAATCTCGGATGAGCTTCGGCGCGAGAGATTTCACCGCGATCCGGTTCAGGTCCTTGGCGAGGATAAACCTGAATCCCGCTTCCTCCCCGTTTATCGTCGGACTGGAACTTATGACGACCACCTTGCCGTATCCACCTTTTTTCATGTGGTCCTTGCACGCCTTGATAAAATGGTAAGATCCGAGAAAGTCGACGCGAATCGCGCTCAGGAGATCGTCGTCAGATAGTTCTAGCGGATCTTCGTTCCACGAAGCCGTATTTCCCTGCAGGCCGGCAAAACAGGAAAGCAGTGAGAGTTTGCCCCATTTGTTGACCACTTCCTCCACGGCGCTAGTGACTTCGGAATAATTGGATACGTTCGCACGAATGGAGATCGCTTCAGCGCCTAGATTTTCCAAGCGCTTGACAACTTCTGCCGCTCGCGCTGCAGAAGTATCACCCAGCCCTGAATAATGAACCGCAACCCGCGCGCCCTCCCTGCCAAAAAGAAGTGCGGCAACCTCGCCGATCCCTCCGTTTCCACCAGTGATAATCGCAACTTCATTTTCGAGCCTCCTCCCAGTAGGCTGTGGATCTTTTTCCGATGACATGAAAAATCAGACTATCGGACAAGTTAAAGTGTTTTAGCTTTGGATGAAGGTAATCCAACGATGAAGATCGAGTACGTAGTTAAAAGAAAAGGGCGTCCGCACATCGCCGAAGTTTTGCAAGGTGGAAAAATAATCGCGGATCTGGACGAATCGAAAGATTTCGTTTCCGTGCTGACTACAATGAATGGAAGAACTTACTATTTCACCCCCAGAGTTGATGGAAAAATCATCCCGTTCTCAATTATGGTCTACGAATCTAATGACTCTCAGAGAAAAACTATCTTGAAAATAAAGGGAAACTGTTTCTCGCATGGCGGTCAGATGTATATGATCGGGGCCATCCCAGAGGGGAAAAGTGCGAAAGACATTGGGAGATCAAAGTACATCTGTCGACTGGTAAATTTCCCGTTTGATGACATGGACAAGATCGATATGCACGTCCGGGAGAAGCTGGGAAGGTACAGAGGTATTGAAGTCGGTCAGTTGTCGGGGCTTGGAAGTATAGGTCATAAGATAACACTGGATGAAGAACTGGAAGAAATCAGCCTGCCGCTCTCAGTCTCTTCCTATCTGATATATTCAACAGGATGATAGTTCGTAGCGGAAAAAAGAGTGAAATGAAATGAGCGCGCAGGTAAATCCAAATCGCGTCGGACCATTCCCATTTCCAAAGTCAGATCCCAACAAGCGGAAACAGGATTTTTCAGAGGTCGAGCTCCCATACACCATGGAGCAGGCGATGGATGAAGCGAAGAGGTGTCTTCTCTGTGGCACTCCGGTTTGCATCGACGCCTGTCCCGTACAGATGGACGTTCGTGGTATGTGCGAGGCCGTTTCGAGGGGCGATCTGGAAACCGCTTTTTCTCGAACACACGAGACAAACAATTTGTTAGGCGTTACGGCTCGATGCTGCCCGCAACTGCAGGGCCTTTGCGAGGATGCGTGCGTCATGCGCTGGGAAGGTCAACCGATTTCGATCGGGATGGTTCAGAGATTTGTCTCCGACTGGGAACGTTCGGGGGCAAAGCATCTTGATTATGCATTGGCCCCAGATACCGGAAAACGCGTCGCAATCGTCGGGTCGGGCCCCGCCGGACTTGCAGCGGCCGCTCTTTTGAGGCGATACGGGCACGCCGTGACGATTTATGAAGAGCTTGAAGCAGCAGGAGGAACCGCGTGGTACGGGATTCCCGACTATCATCTGCCCAAAGACGTACTCACATACGAAATCAACCGTATAATCGAGGACGGAATTGTAATAAAAACAAAGACCAAAGTTGGTGCAGACGTAACGCTCTCCCAAATTCTGTCTGAAGATGCGGATGCGGTCCTGATTACAACGGGGAGCAAAGACGTTGTGAAACTCAGCACTCCCGGAACAGATCTCGGAGGAGTACTCGATGGTTACAAGTTCTTGGAGGACGTGTACGTAAATGGGATAGAGATGTATCCCAAGAATCCGATCTACGATCTGGGGGAGGACGTAATAGTCGTGGGAGGTGGAGACTCGGCACTTGATGCCGCAAGAACTGCGCTTAGATTGTCCCAAGGAAATGTGACGATCGTCTATCGCCGCACGGAAAAAGAAATGCCAGCCGACCCAATCATGGTTGAAGAAGCAACAGAAGAAGGGGTGCAGTTCAAGTTTCTCTCCGATCCAAAATCATACAATGGCGAAGGAGGAAAGTTGAGCTCGATCACCATGAATGCGATGAAGCTTGGAGATCCTGACTCCACGGGGCGGAGGACACCCGAGGCAGTTCCGGGCGAAGAATTCGAAGTAAGATGCTCTGCCGTTCTCCTGGCTGTAGGAAGAGGACCAAATTCGTTTCTTCAGAAAAAGGAAGGATTGCAGACGGGGAAGATGAATTCAATAGTTGTGGACGACCACTACAAGACGTCCAAGACCGGAATTTTTGCTGCCGGTGACGTTACCAGTGGAGAGACCCTGGTGGTGAAGGCTATGGGATCGGGGAGAAATGCAGCTCAGAGTGTTCATGAATATCTGATGAATCTGGAGGATCAACACGTGTCGTTGTATGAACAGTACTTCGTGGAGAGATCATTTGAAAAGATGATGAGCGGGAAAGATGAGGGTCCTCCACCACCTTAATTATTTTCATGCGTGAATTCGGTGGATGCAGAATACGTATTTTTCGAATTTCATGACGGGAAATTTGCGAGCACCTTGCTGGCGAAATCCTGAATCTGATTTTCGTCGTCTCCCACAAAATGTATCAGAGCACGCGTGGCGCCAATCTTTCCAAATTCCATGATTTTCTCGAAGATTTGTGAAGCGCTCCCGGCCGCGATGCATCCCAAGGCAAGCTCGTCGGGTACTGTATCCTGGGCGTCCGAATATTTCTTGCCGCTGTCCCCAGAAACGAGCATGTTTTGGTACGACTGCCCCAATTCCTTCGGACGATCGAACCCCATCATTTTGAGAGTCTGAGCCTCCGCGAGCAATCCTCTCTTGGCGCGGTTCATAGCTTTGTCGATCTGCTTTTGAACGTTCGTGAGCACCGTGTAGATCCAAACGGACGCTTCGAATTGATCGGTATTCCGTCCATCTTCGCGAGCTGCGCCTTTGGCGATATCGAGTTTCTTCCTGAACGTCTCGGGCGTGTTGAGCCATGAGACCCACCCATCTCCATACTTTCCCGCTATCTTTAGGGCACTCTTCCCACCAAGAGCTCCGACAAACACCTTTGGTACTTTCTTGATGGGGATGTCAAGCCACGCGTTCTTCAGTTGGAAATATTCGCCATCGAAAGAAACCGGCGAGGAACTGCTCGATCGCCAGAGAAGTTTCGCGACCTGGATAGCTTCAGCCAATTGGCGTGTTCGCATGTTTGGTGGTTGAAAGACGATCCCAAACGGAAGTAGGTTCATCGCTTCTCCCGCACCAATGCCTAATGAGACCCTACCATTGCTCAGATCGGCGAGTGTAGCGACAATGTGCGCCATCTTCGCCGGATGAACTCTTTGAAAGTCGCTCACCGCAGAGCACATTTCGATTTTGTTTGTATTTCCGGCGATCGCCCCCATCGTCGACCAAGGATCTATCCTGATGCCGCCTGTGTCCATAAGATGATCAGATAACCACAGCGATTCAAAACCGAGCTTTTCGGCAAGGATGCCCCTCCGCAATGAATCCGGAGCGGAAATGTCGTCGATGATTGTACCAATTTTCATAGATTAAATTCCTCCTGCAGTGTTGATTATACTTCAATCAACGCTCTCATATTTGATTTTCAATTTGTCTCGAAGCAGGTTGTATGAAATCAAGATGTGAGGCCCAACTTTTCAACTATAAGATAAGTTGGTCTCTCCAAGGTCTTGCTTTCTTCGTCTTCCATGACTCAAAATTCCCGCATCTGCTCGCAGATATTTTTGTATGCTTGAATTCACTTGACCAATCACTAAATATTCCACCGGATTTGTGGTGGAAGAACCCAAGATTGGAACTCCGAAATACTCTGGGCCATTAGTAGCAAGGTCAAATACCCACTCGTAAATGCTCCAGACAAATGAATGCTGCGGATTATTCGTCGAAGGTGTATGAGCTCGTCGGACGGCACGAGAAATGGAGACTGCAGGAATGCCTCAATGTTGCTGCTGCAGAGAATTTTTCAAGCGAACGAGCGCGGGAATTACTAAAGAGCGATTTCGGCAATAGATACTCTGACGATCGAAACTTTCACAGGGGCTCAAAATACCTGAAAGAAGTTGAGGAGCTTTCCGTCGAGATCGCGAAAAAAGTTTTCAAAGCAAAGTACGTCGATGTCAGTCCGATATCGGGTCACCTTAGCGACGTCGCTGCTTTGATGACGCTGACAGCGAGAGGAGACAAGGTTCTTTCTGTGTCTTCAAAAAATGGTGGCTATCCGGGGATCTCCGAGATCGGCATCGGCGGCTTCATTGGAACTAGGGACATTTTCTTTCCTTTTGATGAAGAAAAATTCAATTTAGATATAGAAAAATCGAAAACGCTGATAGAAAAAAAGAAGCCGAAACTCATTGCCTTCGGGGCGAGCC
>JAPCJU010000058.1 GCA_027886795.1 Nitrososphaerota archaeon
TAAACCTCACGTTCCATCCTTTCAATCTTTTAATACTCGTCAACAACGCTCAATCATAGACTTCAATAATAAGCGGAAAAATAATCTTCCTATTGAAATAATTTGAGAAGCAAAAGATCGTAATGGCTTTCCCTCGGTATTGTCATGTCAGTGGTATGGCAAGCTTTCCATGATTTTCAGAACAGCTTCCTGATCATAGCCAACTGGATTTTCGGTCCCTTGCTCGAACATTATCCCCGCGCGGTCGAAAATACCAAGAAGTTTGGGACTTCCTTTTTGAATCCCAGAAACCACTGCCGTTCGGCCCCTCGGCACGCGGTAAATCTGTGGCCGATAACCGAACACCACGGTGTCTCCCACCTTCGCTTTATGTTCCTTTTTCGGCAAAATATTCGCATACATCGACCAGCCTAAATCGCTCTGCCAGAGGTTTTGTGGGAGCGCAAGGGCCGGACCGTTCTTGACCAGATCTGTCGGGTTATCGCCAAGGAACGCGTAAAGATATTCGTACTTGATGTCATTCTTGAGGCTACCAATTACTGCTGTTGCCATGAAACTGTCGCCGAATGCGATTGCATAACCGGAGAACATGTGCGAAATTTCTGTCACGTAAACTACTGCGGGGAGCTCTGGTGAATCGTCCTCAAACAAATGATTCGGCAGAGTTCCAATGAACGCGTGGCCTGGCTCAACAACAGTCGCTCCGTTTGAAGCAGTTAACTCCAAGTTTGCAACGCAGTTTCTTCCACAGGCGTTTACCTGCTCTACCTCCAAATCGAGTTCTTTTTCCATCCTACTAACTACTCGCATCATCGCTTTGAATGATGCTGAAAGAGAATGGGTCTTGGAGATCAGGGAAAAGTCCGTAGCCGGATAAGAGGTGACTCCTGCTACTTTCAGATTTTCTATCTCCTTCAGTTGTCTTGCAAAACTGATCGCATCATCCTCGTTGAATCCCGAAGCCGTTGCCAATCTCTCGAGTCTTTCATCTTCAATGACTTTTACGAGGACCTTTTGGACAACTCCAATCTTCCCTGCGATTTTCGAGATCGCTCTAGCTTTATCGATAGAATAGACTGTCATGAATTCTGGCTTGACTTCTTGCATCACCCAGGGCAGATCGAAATTGGGAATTTGCCCAAAATGCCCGACATGCCCTATTGGAATGCCGTACCTGTGGAGAACCTTGATCTCTTCGATGTCGTATCCAAGCGCTTCACTCATTCCAGTATTCATTATTGTCTTGATTACAAGGGGATTCCTGCCAAACTCCTTGGAGCAGATGTAGCTCTTGAGACCAACCCTCTTTGTCTCCGACTGCAATTTTTCGGAATTGCTCCTGATCATGTCAAGGTCAAGTACGTAAGTGTCCGGTGGAATCTGCCCCGATTGGTGAAGCTCGGTTGCCACTTCTACTAGGCGACGATTCTTTCTAATTGTCTTCGACATAAGATCCATGTGAAAGCCTTCCAGTTTCAGGATTTAGAAAGTCTGAATATCTGTTTTTAGACGAGTTGCAGATTCTTATTGTTCAGCCGGACAATACTGTCCATCAAAAGTTCAATCGAAAAACAAATACACGACCGAGCATGTTCAAGCTAAAAACCTAAATCAATTGACATAAACACGCGAAATAGGAAGCGCGCCAATTTTTGAACATCAAATCTGTCGAGACCTTTCTCCTGAGAGTTCCGCTCAAGTCTGACATCACGGACTCGATCAACACTGTCAGTTACATCGGATTGGTCTCATTGAAGATCACTACCAGCACCGGCATCGACGGATGGGGCTTCAACTGGACGACTGCGGGTGGTTCAGAATTTGTCAAGCAAATGCTGGACAGATATTTTTCCAGAGAACTAATCGGTAAAGATCCGTATATGAGGAAAAAAATAACCTCCGATTTATTCTTCATCGAGAACTTCGGCTGGGATTTCAGAATGGGAAGAAACGGTCTCGCGGTCATGGCAGTTTCTGCGGTTGACATGGCACTTTGGGACATACTTTGCAAGGAGGCTCAGCTTCCTTTATGGAAAGTACTCGGCGGATACCACGATCGGGTCGAAGCGTATGACACCGACGGAGGATGGTTATCGTGGAGCACGGAGAATCTGGTCAAGAACAGCAAGAGACTCGTTTCCGAGGGCTACAGATCCATTAAAATGAAAGTTGGAAGCAAAAACCCGGAGGATGATTATGAAAGACTGAAGGCGGTGAGAGAGGCAGTCGGTACTTCAATCAGGGTAATGATTGATGCCAACACAAAGTGGGATCTTGAGACAGCATCGTATTGGGGTCGGAGGTTCGATGACTTCGATCCTTTCTGGTTTGAAGAGCCGATCAATCCGCTGGATATCAGGGGGCATGCCGAGCTTCGGAAAAAGATCAAGACTCCAATTGCAATCGGGGAATCGATCCACAACAAGTATACTTTCAGGGATTACATCGATCAAAAGGCAGCGGACATACTTCAAGTGGATGCGACAAAGGTTGCAGGTATAACCGAGTGGATCGAGGTCGCAAATCTTGCAGAAATGTACAACATCAATGTCTTCCCGCACACGAACATTCAGCAGCCGCTTCACGTTCAGTTAGTCGCGAGTTCGAGGAACGCATCGATGGTCGAGAATGTTAATTGGCTACTCGATGTCTGGAAGGACCCGTTGATACCAAAGAATGGTTTTTTTGAGCTGACGGATAAACCGGGCACTGGAACTGAAATCACATCCGAAGCTATTGACCGCTATGGCCAGCCTTAAACCAGGCCGAACCTATCAAAAATTATTGTATTTTGAGAATAGACAGTAAACTTGGAAAGCGAGTTAGTTAGGGCGCGTGCGGACTTAATTCATCGCCGGAAAAAGCATAGGTCCAAAATATTCGTAAAAATAGATCCATCTTCTATTTCCGCAAAAACATGTCTGTAGAGTTAAATCTCCACAAAAATTTAGGGGAACCCAAAGAATGATCAGACTAGCCGTCGACATTGGTGGTACTTTTACCGATGCAGTGATCCTTGACGAGGAAACCCAGACGGTAAATCTGTCGAAAGTGCCGTCCACGCCGGATGATTATTCGCAGGGCGTACTCACCTCGATCAGAAGATTAAGGGAGTCGATGTCCGGAATTGAGAATTTTGTCCACGGAACTACCGTAGGAACGAACGCGATTATTCAGGGGGCGTTCAAAAACGCAGCGTTATTGGGGACGGAGGGGTTCAGGGATGTCCTCGAAATCGGAAGGGGAAACCGTGTGGACATGTACGATCCGTTTTACAGAATGCCAGAGCCACTGATCGCCAGGGACAAACGAATAGAGATTCATGAAAGAATGAGCTCGACCGGCGCCGCGATAACTCCACTCGACTTGGAGACCTCAAGGAATCTTGTCAGATCTCTGGTAGACTCCGGGGTCAACGCAATCGCAGTTTGTTTAATCAATAGTTACGCGAACAGCACCCACGAAGAACGATTAGCGTCGCTGATCCGCGAACTGTATCCTTCCGTTCTAGTTTCGATTTCGACGGAAATCACAAACGAATACAACGAGTACGAGCGCACCTCAACGACAGTGATCAACACGTTACTACTTCACATAATGAATCGATATCTGGGAATTTTGGAAGAAGAGATTTCACGCATTGGGTTCCCTGGAAAATTGATGCTCATGCAATCGAACGGGGGGCTGATGACGGCATCCCTCGCAAGAAAAATCCCAGTCCACACGATAAACTCGGGTCTCGTCGGAGGAATCCTCGCGGTCAAAGCGCTAGGAAGCATGATCGGGATCCAGAATCTCATCGGGGCCGACATGGGAGGAACGAGTTTTGACGTCGAGCTCGTAATTGACGGCCGATATGAGACGACGCCGATGATGAGAATAATGACTCCGAAGTCGGGACCCGACGGCTACCCGTTGTTGATTCCCGCGGTTGACATCCACGCCATAGGAACCGGCGGCGGAAGTATTGCTTGGATCGATAAGACCGGATCAATGCACGTTGGGCCCATGAGCGCATCTGCATTCCCCGGACCCGCGTGCTACGGAAAGGGAGGAAAAGATCCCACGGTTACTGATGCCAACCTCATCCTTGGCAGATTGAATCCCGGAAAATTCCTAGGCGGTGAAATGAAAGTCTACCCCGAACTCGCTAGGTCTGCCCTAAAACATATCACCGATTATTATTCGATGGACATTCTTGAAGCTGCCGAGGGGATTCTAAAGATCGCTGTTCCGAACATGGCGTCCGCGATAAGGACGATGACGGTAGAAAGAGGAATCGACCCGAGAGGTTTCTCAATGGTCTCCTTCGGAGGTGCAGGACCGCTTCACGCTAATCTAATCGCACGCGAGCTTCAGATAGGCAGAACGTTTGTCTCGACGATGCCTGGCAACTTCTCCGCATGGGGGATGCTCACCGCTGACTTTCGACGCGACTATGTCCTAACGAGGATCCTAAGCATGGAAAAACTGGAAATCTCGGAGCTGGAAGAACGTTTTGCAAAATTGGAGACGCACGCAGAGAAGATTTTGCTGGGGGAAGGAATTTCCAAAGATCGAATGGTTTTGATACGCGCGCTCGACATGAGATATGTAGGGCAGGGCCATGCTCTCACACTCCAGCTGCCTCGAAGTAAATTCAATGAAAAAATCAAGGGAGAAATAGAATCCCTGTTCGACAATTTGCATCTCAAGAGATACTTGCACAACGCACCCTCGCAACCGAAGGAATTAGTCGCAATCAGACTATCATCGATAGGCCAGATGAAAAAAGCCTCTCTCTCGAAGATAAAATCCGGAACAATCGAACCTCCTTCCGATTCATTGCAAGATCCCAGAGAAGTCTACATCGACGGGTCCTTCAAAAAATGTAAAATCTACGACAGATCGCGCCTACTGGCGAATAACTTAATCCACGGGCCATCAATAATAGAGGAAAGGGTCTCGACGACCTTGTTGCTCGATGGATATGTTGCCGAGGTCGATCCATTCGGCCACCTGGTAATCTCTGGGGTTGATTCCATTTGAGTAGAGACCCGGTAATACAGGAAGTAATTAGGAATTACCTGCACAGAGTAGCGCAGGACATGGAGACCGCCCTAATCAGATCGGCCTACAGCATCGCGATCTACGACTCGAAAGACTTTGCATGCGGAGTGGTCGATCCTGATTGCAACCTGCTCGCGCAGAGTCTCGCCGGAACCCCGGTATTTGCAAACAATTTGTCGAATGCTGTTGAAGCGACTTTCGAAGCGCTGGAAGAGGAAATGTTGGAACCCGGCGATGTGATCCTCTGCAACGATCCTTACTTGGGAGGCGGCAGCCACGGGAATGACGTTACCTGCATCTATCCGGTCTTTTTTGGGAGCAAACTTGTGGCATTCACCGCGGTCAAGGGTCACGTACTTGACATGGGTGGGGCCCATCCTTCTGGTTACCAGACAAACACAACGGAAGTCTTCCAGGAACTCTTCCGCGTGCCGCCCGTAAAGTTCTACAAAAAGGGAGAAATCAACCGCGATCTCGAGCGCATTCTTACGACAAACATTCGTCTTCCAGCCGAAGTCATGGGAGATATTAGGGCAATGGTCGCCTCGCTCCGGGTTGGCGGCAAGAGAATTGAAGAGATCATCACGAAATACGGACTCGATAATTATACCGAGTACGTGAAAAATATTCTTGACCAGTCGGAGCTCCAAGCCAGAATGAAGCTCAACGAACTCCCAAAGGGCTCGTTTGAGGGCGAGTATTTTCTTGATGGCGACGGGGACGACGAGCACCCGATCAGTCAGAAACTCAGGGTTCACATGAAGGCGACAATCAAGAAGGACGAGTTCATCATAGATCTCAGCGAATCAGCGGACCAGAGCGCAGGCCCTATGAACAGCCCGCGCTCGAACACCATCTCCTACGCGAAATATGCTTTCAAATCCCTGATCGATCCGCTTTCTTTGATAAATGACGGATTCTTTCGCCCGTTGAAAGTCATCACGAGGCGTGGTAGCATATTTGATCCCATACCTCCAGCACCGGTTAATCTATGGCTCGAAACTCCTCACAGCATCGTAGATTTGTTGTTCAAAGTTCTCTCTCGTGTACTGCCAAATCGGACGGTTGGAGGAACCTTCGGCTCAGACGTAATCGATTTCATCTACGGAGATGACAAGATCAACCGTCGGTTCTTCGTTCTGGTTGACACACTTCAGGGCGGCTGGGGCGGGACCCCGGAGTTCGACGGCGTGACCACCTATGCAGTTTGCGAAGGAAATGTCTCGTACCCGATGATGGAAATGCTTGAAGCGAACTATCCTCTGCAGGTTTTGAAATGGGAATTGATCAAAGATTCGGGTGGTCCGGGAAAAATGAGGGGTGGACTGGGAGTAAGGCGGGATTACAAATTGCGCGACCCGTGCCACATCACGTTCTGTTATGAAAGGAGTCGATACTCTCCACCATGGGGTGTTTTGGGAGGAAAGGAGGGCTCAACAAATCATGTTGTACTTGATCCGGACGGCAGCTCGACAAAACATCAGAAGGTGACTCACTACCCACTGCAGAGTAACGATATTGTCTCCTTCCGAACTGGAGGTGGTGGTGGCTACGGCGATCCGCTAGAGCGAGATCCATCACAGGTTATTAGAGACATTACTCTGGGCTACGTCTCGGAGGAAAAAGCAAAGACCGAGTATGGCGTGGTATTTACTCCAAACAAGAAAAATGTAGATCAGATTGAAACCGACAAAATTAGGGCAAGATTGCGGCCGTCAAGGAATTAACTTATGTGTTACATGAAGATTCCACCGCCAATTCCCAGGCGTTTTCAGCAGGCAAACCTATCGTAGCGAATCGAAGTTGTCGGACGAGTATTATTTTTGTCTAAATTATCTAACATGTCAAGAGTTTTTCTTCATAAAATATTGATTATCTAACCAGCAGAGCCTTATTTCCCCGCGCGTTAAAGTGTTCATAGGACGTCGAATGAAGGCAATAGCACAATCGAAAGCTCAAACAATTTCGTCGATTGCCGAGGGATCTGTCAAAAATCCACTCTCCATTTCAGTTTCAATCTGCGGCAGTTATCATCGCCATCTCAGAAAAATGCACCAAGTGATCAAGGAGTGCAAGAAGCTCGGAATCGAGGTTCATATTCCCCGGTATCCGGTCAGGAAATCCTCGACGAACGGCTTTGTGTATCTGAAGGGCGAAAGCGGGACACCCAAACAGCTTCAAGAAAATAACTTCGATGCA
>JAPCJU010000059.1 GCA_027886795.1 Nitrososphaerota archaeon
AAAAGATCTATCAATCACAAACTCAATCCAATCATCTGGAGGGACACCAAACGCTACGTCAACCGCCCAATCTGTCTCTTGTTCTATGAAGCCCCATATCATGATCATGAATTCACTGAACTTGTTGGAATCGCGTAGGTTCTTCAAATCATTCAGAATCTCCCATCTATCGAATTCGATAGTAGGTTCTACACTCATAATTCGTCAAGGATGAAGATGCACAATCATATGGTTGTTGGTTGCAAAATTGTGTACTTCATCGCGCCGGGTGGTGGAGAGAGTGCGAAAATGGTGGGGTCGGCCGGATTTGAACCGGCGATTTGTGGAGCACGTTGAGAATGCCTCGCCACCGCTCCGTGATACCAGCAAGTCATTTACTTGCCAGCTCCCCAGGGTGGTAATTTAGCTCTGAAGAGTTCCTAAACCAAGCTGGACGACGACCCCAAGATCTTTTGTGGAATTCGAACTTCTCTTTCGGGTTTTAATGCTTTGTTAGCATTTGACATAGGATAGAATGTCTTCGAATGATTTCTCTATGGGTGCGTCCTTGTATTTCCGGAGCTTTGCGATAAACTTGCTTTTAGAAAAATGTGGAGATTGTTTCTCAAATCCCAATATTTTCTGAATCTTCTCGCTTTGCCATCCCGCCAAGAAGAAAAACTGAGCAACAGCCGTTAAGTTTGAGACCCTCCTGTTTTTGCTTGCAGATTCATAGTCAATGATGGTGGTCTTTGGTTCCCCTTTCCATATCAGAACATGTTTCGTTGGATTGCTCAGCTCGCCATGATCGAGACCGTTGACATCTAGCAGATAACATTGCTCCAAGACATTGCGGATTAATGATCTCGTATACTTCTTAGATGTCCTAGTCTTCAGTTTTGCCGCCCATTTTCCCAGCTTGATCGAGTCAATGAACTGCATCGCAAATAGATCTTTCGAGGCGGAAATGGATCTCGGACCAACTCCGAACGAATTTGCAAAACTTTGCAGTTCATGGTCGCGGCTCATATCGGAGCGATTTGCGTCGGCGCGCCTAATCTTCAAGGCTATGATTTCGTTTTCGGATTTCATTCTTGCCTTGACAACTGTACTGACACATCCCCTTCCTATTATTCCGAATTTGCCGACCTTGGAGGTTCCTTCGAAAATCAGTTCTTCCACGCCCAGCTCCTTTAGTTGATCAAGCCTTGAGTCAAAACTCGAAAGGTCGTTACCGGGATAACAGAGAACTGATCCATGAAGTTTCTTGCTTAATTCGCGCCTCCTGACCACAATCAGCTGATCTGATAGGCCAGAAGTTTCGATTCCGAGCTGCATTCAGACACTACTCATCGGTTACGAGCGCGATTATTTCATTGTCGAGCCAGTCGCCACGACTAGATTTCAGAATTTTCAATCCAACCGAAATTCTGTGGTTTTTCCTGATCTCTTTCTTGATTTCTTCAGATAGACCAACGGAATCCAGTCTTTCCCGAGATAGCAATTTTTCCAGATACTTTGGGGCACTCGTTGAATCTCTCTCAAAAATCGATTCGATCCTGCCGTCCTCCCCGATCCAGGTCAGTATAGCTCTTGCTTTGTTTTTCGAATAGTAACTGGAGACTTCTGACTCTCTGTAGTATTCTGGCCCCTTTCTCGAATGAAGTTTTCCAAGTTTGTCGTCGGCGAGTAGGAACAAAAGGGCAGAATGGGTCTGCTCGTCCGAAGCAGCTCGCGACCTAAGAACCAGAAATCCGAATCTGGAAAGTTTGTCCGAAATTGCGTCGACGCTTCGCCTGAGTTGTCCCCAGCGGATGTCGGGGCTGCGCTTCTCGTTGTTAAAGCTAACAACCAAAAGATTGGAAAACAATTCTCTGGTCTTTGAGTTGAGAGTTGGCTTTTTGATCTTCTTACTGAGAAAGAACGAAAGAGCAGGGTTCGAAAGAAATCGTCTGCTTTGAAGTACCAGCTTCGCAACATTCCTTGGAGAGATCGCAGTACCTAGATTCCTCGTTGTATCGACAGGATCGAGGACTACGAGCGGACTCTGGAATGAGGCTGCCAAGTCTTTATCATAGCTTTCAAGTGAAATCACTTCGCCTGGCCTGATTCTTGAAAGAGCTTGCAGTACTCCAACAAACGATCCCTTCCAGATAATCAGTACTTCGCACACGTATCCGCTAAAACCCTGCACCTTGACCTCCGCCCCGTAAACTCCTGTCGCTTTAACGAATTTCTTGAAAAGTCTAGCTTCAAGCTTCAGTTTCTCGTCGAGCTTTGACGCGATGTACTTTGTGTGAAATGGCGACCTGTCTGCAGCACTGCGCCACTCACCTTGGGTAACCTTGTAGCATGGAACTAGATTGACTCGAACATTGTCGACGAATGCCTCGACGTATGGGTGCTCTGCGTACCTGAGATTAACCTCGTAGCCTTTCACAGCCTCCGAGATGGATCTGATGGCAACAGACTCTAGTTTCTCCCTTGAAAATTCAACCGGATAGAGCAGAAAAAAATCAATGTCATGACTCCCCTTCAACCAAGTTCCGCGTGCGTAAGAGCCACCGAGCACAATCTCGGGTCTAGGATCAGCAGATTCCTTGTCGAGGGCTTCTTTTATTAGGGCAGATACGTTTAGGGCAACTTCCTGAAGCTTCTTTATTTCGAGGAGGCTCGGAGTCACCAGTTTGGAAGCCCTGGAAAGTACGTTTTCAAGAGACGAGGCAGTTTTGGACATTCGAACACTTACTATGACTCGAAAACGTGCAGGTCTGAATACTCCGGTCCTGACGGTGTTAGATGCGATAGTTTCAAACGCAAATTCTTGATCTTCGCGCTGCCCAGTTCTTGATTTTTATGCTCATAAATGAAGCTCACCAATCTATCCTTGTTTCTGCCGGACCTGACCCTCGCTATAGTAACGTGCGGGCTGAATCTTTCTGGATCACTACTTCCTCCAACTTGAACCGTTTTTAGAAGAGAGTTAACAGTTAGGGCTTGTTTCTCTAAAGTGGAAGCAGACGAAGGATCTAGTCCAATCCAGATCACAGAAATTCTCCTTTCATCCGGGAAAGCGCCAATTCCCCTGAAGACAAGGTCGAGTTCAAAATTCTCCACTTTTCCCCGCAGTGCGTTTACTATCTGTAGCTTGTCTTCCTCGTCGATTTCTCCAAGAAATCTGATGGTAAAATGCAGAATGTCAGCGTTGACAAGTTTCAAGTCAGCTCCAGTTGACTTCAATTCATTCTGAAGGTGACTCACTTTTTCAAGAAATACCGGATCAACGATGTCATAAGATAGAAATGCCCGCAAACGCGATCGCCTTTATGATTTTGATTTCGGGTGGTTCTAATTCTTTCTTTTTGGAGAAATCAGCGTCAAAAAATTGACCACATCTCAAAACAAATATTAGGTGAGGTCCAAAATGCTATCTTCTGGAAATTGAGCTTGATCATTTTTCCTAGATTGATCTTTGCGAATAGGGCCTTAAAGTAAGAAAATGGAGTTCGAATGATATTGACGATGACCCAAACGTTGAATCCAAGCCAGAAAACCGGAAATTCCGAGGAAGCAATGACGAAGCAGACGAGGCTCGTTCTATGTATCACCGGAATGCCCGGCTCCGGGAAATCCACTGCCTCCGAGATTTCGAAAAGCATGGGTTTTGAGGTTTTCAGGATGGGAGACGATGTCAGGATGGAGGCAGAAAGAAGGAAACTTGCGCCCACTGACGAGAATCTGGGCGCAATAATGCTTCAACTGAGGCAGAGCGGAGGGCCCATCGCTATCGCACATCTCTGCAAGCAGAGAATCGAAAAGGACTCAAAGTCGCCTTACGTATTGATCGACGGGATCAGAAATATGAATGAGTTTCTGGAATTCCAGAAACTCGGCGAAGCCGTTCTTATTTCCATTCACGCCTCGCCCGAACGCAGGTACAAATTTCTCCAGTCCAGGGCCAGGAGCGATTCACCCAACAGTTTTCAATCCTTCGAGGCAAGGGACAGGCGAGAGCTTTCCGTCGGAATAGGAGAAGCGATCGCCCTAAGTGATGAAATCATAATCAATTCCGGTTCGATAGAAGAATTAAAGCGGAATGTGAGCGAGCTCTTCTCCAGATTGAAGAAATCCTTCGCCTCCTCAGATCAAACTGAAACCGTGTCGTAGCATTTGGAAGTACAGGACAAACCTCAATCTCTTGAAAAAATAGAAGTTGACATTGTCGCCGAAGCTCAAGTAAAGAAAACAGAATCGAAAGAAAAAGTTGCGGCTGCCCTCTCCAATTTACTTCCTGAGCGAGGAGAACTTCGATTCGAAGATGACAGGGTCATGTTTGTATCTTCGAGCATAGAATCGTTAAGGCATCTAAAAGATCAGTTCCGAGACAGGCGTGTTAGGTCGGCAGCGAGAAGGCTCCTTCTGTCAAATCAGGAGGAAGGGTCTCTTCAAACTTATCTACTTTTGAACAAGCAGGCAGCGACCGCAGGAATTGGGGCACTGTGCGACGATCCGAGAGAATCTGCGCTGGGGCCGATAGTTCTTCGCTTGAAATCAAATCAGTTGCAATCAGTCATAGATTGGATGACCCATGGCTATGACAATGTCGAAAGATCGTAGACCATCATATCCCTCGCCGCAATCGTATTTGGAAACTCTTCACGCGCCTCTTTTACCAGATGGGATACACTCCTGTATCTGGCGCTGAAATGAGTCAGAATTAGTTGTCTTACTCTCGCCTTCCTTGCCAAGAGAGCGGCTTCCCTCGACGTTGAGTGCATGTTTTCAATCGCATTCTCTTTGTTTTTGTCGGAGTACGTGGAATCAAAGATCAATACATCGGTGTTTTTGAAGAATTTTTCCAAGGATTCAGAAGGCCTAGTATCACCTGAAACCCCGATGCGCTTTCCAGGTCTAGACTCATCCAGAACCTGATCCGGCGATATTTTTTTTCGGCTCCCGGGTAAAGCGACATTCTCGCCGTGTTGAAGTTTAGACCAGAGAGGACCTTCTGGAATTCCCAGCTTCTGCGCGCGGTCAGGATGAAATCTTCCGGGTTTTTCTTTTTCCTCAAACAAGTAAGAGAAAGATAATGTGGAATGCTCCGATCTAGTGGCGTGGACGCGGAACTTCGAATTTTTTTCATCAAATACGAGACCTGACTTTACTTCTTTAGCGAGGATGTCAAATGTCAAGCCGAATTTCAGGATGGCTTGGTTCTCTCTGATGAACTCGACAATACCCCTTGGCCCAAAAACCTTGACCGGCTTTTCTCTCCGGTTCATCGCCATTGTTTGGAGGATACCGAGCAATCCGACGACGTGATCTCCGTGCATATGCGTGATGAAAATGTTGCAGTCCTTGTTGAAACCCAGCCCCGCGTTTATCACGGCTCTCTGGCTTCCTTCACCGCAATCGAAAAAAGAAATTGAACTCTCATGAATTATTGCAAGGCATGACAGGCCCCTCTCTTTTGTCGGAACAGCAGAGGAAGTCCCGAAGAAATGGATCTTGAACGAAGAAGCCATCAACTTCTCCTCCTCAAAACGCTAATTGCTCTCGTGAGAGTCCGATGGACGTACAAAAAATGCTCCTCGCAGAGCTCAAAAGCTGATTCATCATAATCAAACTCGATTTCAGACGGACGCATGAGTACGCAGTATTTTGATCTTTTCAAGGTATCATCTGAAGCACTCAAAATTTCTGCTGCAGCTTTTGTAAATTCTTTGATTATCGTCTTTGTCTCTTTTCCCTTTGTGGAAGAAGCGCGTCCATAGGGGACATCTGTAGCGATTGCGTCGACGAATCTGAGTGGCAGATGAGAATTCGTGGAATCAGCCCTAACGACTCCGCCGTTCTCTATAGAAAACCCCTTGAGGTTCATCTGGGCTCCTCGCGCAATCCATCTCGTCAGGTCAAATCCCAATGTATTGACGCCCATGAGGCAACTTTCTATCAGGAGGCTTCCCGTGCCACAGAAGGGATCGAGAAAGTATTCGTCCTCCTTGACTCTGGAAAGATTAACGAGCAAGCAAGCCAATTTTGGAAAGATTGCCGACGGAAGGAAAAACTTTCTGGCTCTCGGCCTCCGTTGCCTCCAGGTGAAAGTCTTGAGCCCATCCTTCGACATTCCAAGAACCATTTCTCTGCCGGTACTTTCAAGCTGAAAGACAATATCGGGGTTTTCAAGTGAGACACTTGCATTGGTCTTTGCTTTGATTAGGGCGCCGAGGTCGGCGCAGATCGGCCTATCGAGTGTTTCACTGTCCACAACAAACGTCTTTCCAGTTTCGATAGTTTCCGAACCAATTATTTCGGAGAGTTGCTCTATTGATGATCCTTTTGACAGTAGCCAGCCCCCAAACCTGCAGTATGCACCCCTTTGATTTATCTTTGAGATCAAATTTGTATCGTTCAAGTCAGAATGTATTATTCTGGTCGAAAGATTCTCGCAGATGGATGAGGGAGAGTAAGTCTCGACCAGAGCCCGAATTTCGGCGGAAGGAAAAGTGTAGTCCTCTCCCGAGAGTACGAAGATGGAGCCCAAGTCGCACGAAATCCAGCAAGGACGCTTCGTAAATTTTAGAGCATTTCGAAGTGAGATGCAATCAACGGAGAAACATCCACTTTGCTGTACTTGCTCGGAATGGTATTGGTCGCGACAAGTTCGTTGACGCCGGCTGACATTATCCTGTCGGCAGCACCTCCAATCAGCACCGCGTGGGCGCACACCGCAATAACTTTTCTCGCGCCGTATTTCTTCAATAGTTGAGCGCACTTAGCCACGCTCGCGCCCGTCGAAATCATGTCGTCCACTATTATTGCATCCCTCCCAGAAAGTTCTATCGTTTGTTCCTCGGTCGTCACTTCGCCGGTTCTTCGATCGCGAGACTTGTTGAACGACAGGTGCTCATATTTCAGCACGGCGGAGAAAGCCTCGACCCTGGAGCTACTACCGAAATCCGGAGAGACCGCGATCGGTCGCTGAAGCTCGAAATTCTTTCCGATGTACTCTGCGAGTAGAGGGATTGAAGAGGTACTGTAAACTGGAAAGGAGAAAAGACTGAGCGCCTTCATGCTGTGGATGTCGACCGTCACGAGCCTCTTTA
>JAPCJU010000006.1 GCA_027886795.1 Nitrososphaerota archaeon
CAATTCAAGAACTAGCAGTTGGGCTTCAAAAAGTATCTTCAGAAGTGGCGTGCCGCCAAGAGCGGAATTGGTGCCGAGGACAGTGAGCAAAGTAAGCATTGTAGCTGAAGCGCCGGCTACACCAGCCGCAAGAACATCATAATGCGGTTCTTGGGTTGTTGCTTCCAATTGTTAGAATCGAGAACTTCGCAAAATCTTCTGAATCTTTAGCGTTTTCTAATCGACAGAAATTTGGGATGTAGATAGAGTAAAATCATTCGACCAAAAAACGATTATTCAATCTTCGTTTTGGATTTCTGCAATTTTGTGCATGGCGGCTTTGATGATTATGACAAGATTGTTTGATTCGATAGCTCGGAGTTCAAAACGCTTCTTAATCTCTACGGTTATTGCTCTCTCGATAGCCCATGCTCCTATTCCGAAGGTTTCCTCAACTGCCTTCAGGAAACCATCTGGATCTCTGAGTATTCCCCTGTCGTTTGCACCGCTTTCTTTCATCTTTTCGATCAGTAGAAGCCTCCAGTAGACCTTTCTTTCGTCATCTCTTCCCAACACGCCTAACCCCTCGTCGATGCAATCCATGAGTACCATTTCGTCTAGCGAGTCAACTAAGGAGGCGGACTTTGATTTAATTTTGGACTCACGACTCAAGTCTGTACATACGCTCGGTTGCAGATCAAGCACAACCATCCGATTCTAGCGTTTATTGTATTACGGAGCGTGCATCAGGTGCTCAGGATCTGTACAATAATCCAGGGAAATTGAAGTATTAGATAATCAACAGAAATTCCATGGAAAAAATCTTTCCAGCGTTAAGCGACAGGTAGTTAGGCGTAGAGCGAAAAACATTGAATCTGTTGCTTAATTACCTTCAGTTCTTTGTCAGTAAAGGGATTATACATATGACGAGGGGGTGGAACATTTTCTAGCTGGCTTACGAATTCGTCAAGAATTGTCGAAACGTACCTGTCAAGGGTCGCATACTCTCCATAAGGCGCAATCTTTCTAATCCTGCTCGCTAGTGTCTTGGGGATCGTGACTTGCTGGTCTGATTGGAGAATTTCTTTCGCGATCAAATTGACTCGTTGGGAGAAAAAAGGAGCTGAATCCCATATAAGCCCTAAGAACGGCCCGTACTGATCAGGGCTCCATTCTTGTTTGAGTTAGGCGCTAATCCGAGCAGGATAATGTCTCGGGCGCCACTATGCCTAAATCGGATATGCCTAGCTCTAGATTCTCATTTTGCTAGAGCGGAGAACCTTTTGAGTGATTTCTCTTATGCTGGTTGCTTTGCTTTCATCGTAGTAATCCACTTTGCGAGATGCGAACTCGCTTGTCGTATCGAACACTTCAGTCAGTACCTTACCATCCATGTCAGTTGGAACTGGCAAGCCGATCATGTGCAGAATAGTTGGCGCGAGGTCTATCAGATTCATGTTCATGTAGATCTTGTGGGTAATTTCTGGACCGGCCCCCATGAAAACACCTTCCATCCTGTGCGCTCCAGTGTAAATTGGGTTAGGGGCCAGTAATTTCCTGCTGCCGAACTCGAATACTCGGAGTGGATAGTTCAGCCAGGTGCTGTCAAAATACAGAATATCGGGCGCGCTGTCGTAAAATTGACCTGAGTAGATTCGATCTTTCGTGTAAATGAGGTCAAACAGAGGCCGACCGTTCTTCGGGTCACGGACTTGCTTGAGCTTTCCGACAAGTTCTGCAATCAGATTCTCGTACTCGTTGCCCCTCTCAACTTTTCCATTAGGCTCGCGGCCTTTCAGGTTCGCGTAGATCGGTCCATAATTTCCGGACGCGTAAGCTAGCGTTTCATCCCAGTCGATATCATCGGTGGAGAGGGTGAGCTTTTTCGCCAATGCGACCTTCTTTGAATCCTTTGAATAGGTGTTCGTCTTCGTGTCAACGATGTGCAACTTCTTTACCGCGTTGAACAGAAACTCGCTTGTCAGCCCGACATCAAACAATCCCTTTCTGAATCTGGTCCCAGTAGTGCGCTTCAGTTTAAGATAATTGTTGTCAATGAGCCAGTTGTTCATATACACTGCATAGTAGACTGGGCCGAAACCATGATCGGAGATTACAAAGACGTTGTCACTCGGATCTAAAACCGACAAAATTTCTCCAACCGCCAGGTCCAGTTGCTCGTACACATCGTACAAAAGAGGACCGTACAACTTTGCCTTTACGGGATCGTACTTTGGATGGTTGGGATCAATATGGTGCCAGAAAAAGTGGCTGACAACATCAGTTGCATCGAAAACTGAGACGACTAGATTCCAAGCTTCTTCTTTTTTCCGCAGATAATATTTCAGAATCTCGGTCTGGTTTCTCGTAATTTCGTTAACCTCGACAGCAATCCTTCTCTCGTCGCCCTCCTTGAGGAATTGTGGATTTGGTTTGAGAATGCTTGTAATACCTAATTCGTTCTTGATTTCGTCAATTACTTCTCGAGGCCACGCAAAGTCCCGCCTAGATTCTGGATATGGAAAACCCGAAATCATAACGCCGTTTACTTTCTCTGGTGGATAGGTGAGCGGTACGTTTACAATCAGACATTTCTTACCGGCGTCCGACGCATATTCCCAAATAGCTTTTGCGCCTCTATCCAGCGAGGTAACTGGCGCATAATCGTAAGATCCATCTACCCTCTTTGAAAAATCATACATGCCATGCTTTGCTGGATTTCTCCCACTCGCAAAGGAACTCCAGGCAACGGAAGATAATGGGAGAATCGTCGAAATTAGATTTCCTGAACTACCGCGCTCAATTAATTTTGAAAAATTCTTGAGACGACCTTCATCGATCATTGGACGAATTATGTTGAAAGTTGCTCCGTCAAGACCTAAGACAACAACTTTCTTCTCAAGATTTGAACTACTGATCATGGGTGTGAATCCTAAATCTATCTCCCGGCATACAAAAACCTTGCGAGGATTGACGGTTTTCTTGGTATCGATAATCGATACACGTTTCGAGAAAAATAATGAGTGAGGTGCACTTAGGGCATCGAGTATAAGAAATGTTAGACACTTCGATCAAATCTAATCAATTCAATAGATTGTAACTGTGTCTATCTTGTAGTAGACGAAACTAAATTCATAAATGCTGACTGGAAGAAAGTTTGCCGGCCTGGAGGCATTACTCTTGTCAAATGTCAAGAGGCTGCAAATCGAAAAATGATAGATATTTTTTATTTACTAATAGTTTTGATAATATTTGTTCTCGGGGTTATTACCGGAGGCTTATCCAATGTAACCAGTGGTGGAGCTGGCGTACTGACTATCTACATTCTTGTAAATTACGCGAAGCTTCCGTTGCAAGAATCTACGGGAACGGTATTAGCTGCTTCGACCGCATTTGTTTTGATAGGTGTTGTAACTTTCTTCAGGAGGGGGCAAGTCAACACTCAGGTTGGACTAGTGGTGGGTCTGTCAGGTGTAGTAGGAGCATTCCTCGCTGCCAGGTGGGCGTCAACCGTGTCGTCAAGCTCGCTTGAACATGTATTCGGAGCCTTCACCCTCGTCCTTGCAATTTTCACTTCGTACATTTTCATCTCGGATTGGAAAAAGACAAAAGCAGTCAAACTGAATGGCTCAGTTTCAAGCGTAAGTGGGACTACCAACAAATCCACAATACAGTTGGGAGTTCAGTCTTCAAAAGTTGCTCGCTTTTCAGGCAGAGACCCGATGTCGCTGATAGTACAAATCGCAAACGGGGTCCTCATCGGAATTGTTACGGGACTTTTCGGTGTTGGATTGGCGAGTCTCGGCGTTATACTATTTTTGCTTCTATTCAGGCTAGACACGAAAACCGTACTGGGAACAAGCCTTTTGGCTTCATTTTTCCGGTATGCAGGAGGTTCACTTGGATATCTTACAACAGGTCAAATCGATCCTTTCTTCTTCCTCATACTGCTTGTTGGCGGCGGGATAGGAAGCGTTGTGGGAGCCCGAATGGTGCTTGGAACCGGTATAGCTTCGAAAGATATTTTGATTAAAATGGCACAAGTGGCGATTTTGGTTTTCATCAGTTACGAGTTTCTCATCAAATACCTCATTTTCGGTCACTGATTAGGTGACCGACAAGAATTTACGATTTCTATCTGAAGCTACATATATCCCAGAGACCTAAGATGTTCTTCGACGTCTCCCTGCTCTTTCTTTGAGAAGACATCTTCGGTCTTTTGTGATCGGCCTTCCAACTCGTCCAAAATTTGACCCAGAACGTACGCGACGTAATCGTCCATATTCTTGAAATCGCTGTCCTTCAGTCGTAGTCGAATTCTATCCGCAAGTTGTTTGGGAAGATGGATAACCGTATTGTCTGAGGAAACACTCTGGCTCAATTAATTTATGACCCGAACCGTGAGCTTTTCTTTGAAGTAGATATATGAATCTGCCGAGGGAATGACTTTTTTGAAATCCGATTTCTTCAATGCGATTTGTACTTTAACTATATTCGAAAATCGATACATCTAGCCTTTGAATCAAATAATTCGCCCAAGACATCAGAGAGATGCTGTCGCAAATCGCATGGTATCCGGGAGTCCCAAGAGCAGATTGTCAATTTGCAATATTTGCGGCCGGGGCATTTGGAAAAGATACTCTGATGTATAAATCCCGTTTTGGAGGTAATCTGAAACAGATCGCCCGTGATGAAAAATCTTGAGTTTCAATTGTGTATTGATCGAGGAGTATCTAGATTTGGATCCGATACCACGAAGAGCCTCTACAAACTTTTGCGTACCAAGTGCGACCTGAATTCCGACGCGATCTACGCACAGCCGACGTATTTTATTAGGGCGCTGTATGAAGTGTTTGGAGAAACCGGCGGCAGAAGCATAGAAAGAGCAATCACCAAAGAGATCAAAGACTTGTACAGTCTCGAGTTGAGCGATTGCATGGATCTGGTGACTGCGATTTCAAACGCGAGTAAACTAGTCGCAGGTTCTAGTCCAATTCTTAGGCATTTACGTGAGCCCGAGGAGTCCGATTAAGAGACCGCCAATTGCAGCAATCAAGACAACATTCCAGGGAGGCCGCTTCCAGACAAATAGGAGCAATCCCAACACGACCGCGAGCGCGAAATCAGCTGGGGACATGATTGACGTTAGAAAAATTGGATTGTAAAGCGCTGCAAGCAATATGCCCACAACGGCTGCATTGATCCCGGCGATAACCGATTGAAACGCGTTCCTGCTCATCAGCGAACTCCAAAAGGGTAGTGGACCGTAAACAAGGAGAAATGAAGGCAAGAAAATTGAGACAAGCGCTATCAACCCGCCAAGTACTCCGTTGGGTTTTACACTCATCACGGTTCCGAGATATGCACTGAATGTGAACAAGGGACCCGGCATTGCTTGGGTCAGTCCATATCCTGCCAAGAATTGAGAACTTGAGACCCAACCTGATCTCACGATTTCGGCGTTCAGCAGGGGTAACACTACGTGACCCCCACCAAAAACGAGTGACCCAGATCGGTAAAAGCTGTCTACAACTGCTACTATCTGAAATTGCGGAAATGCTTCTCGGAAAATAGGGAGGGCAACTAATAGAACAAAAAACAAAATTAGCGACGAGATGGACAACCATCGAGGAATGCGAGCCGCTACCGATCCCGTCGCTGAGGGAATTGGTACCTTCTTGAGAAAGAGGAAACCAATCAAACCGGCAGCCGCGATGATCAAGATTTGACCAAGAGCTATTCCAAAAAGCGCTAGGGATGCAACTACCGAACCAACTGCTATGCTTGCTCTTTCCTTATCAGGAGCCAATCGTTGCGCCATGCCCCAAACTGCTTGAGCGACTATCACGACCGCTGCTATTTTCAAACCGTGGAGCCAACTAGCGTTAGTTACACTGTCAGAAAGATTGCTCACAATGTTTCCAAATACGATTAGGATCAGAGCAGAAGGCAGGGTAAACCCGATCCAGGCAACTATGCCTCCCCAGATCCCAGCGCGATGCGTTCCGACTATGATTCCTACCTGGCTGCTGCTTGCCCCCGGAACACTATTCGCGTATGCTACCGCATTTGCGAAACTCTGATCGTCAATCCATTTCTTGCGAACTACGTACTCTTCCCTGAAGTAGCCTAGGTGGGCGATTGGTCCGCCGAAGCACGTAAGACCAAGTTTAAGGGCAGTCAAGAAGACTTCGGAACGAGAACCAACTTGCTTATCGGTCATCGTTGGTTAGCACCAAAGTTATGGAATGGTGATTAGAATGCTTTTTTGATTTTACGGTTTTCAACTGTTCAAACTGGTTCCGCAATTGGGGCAGAATTGAGCGCCAGCATTCTCAATCTTCGTACCACATCGCGGACAATGATCGGCCCCTGGTTTTGAAGGAGACGAATTGAGTGGTACTGCATTTGGTGGTGGGGGATTTCTCGTCCAGCTCGCAAATTTAGCTCTCTGCCGATTCTCAAAACCTCCCTGAATCCAAAATCCGACCACTCCAATCAAAACCGCGGAGAGGGTGGATAATATTGCCGGAAAGTGGAAGAAAACTAGAACGTTAATGAGGATTAATGAACCAAACACGACCGTCGCCAACGAAAGCAATTTCATGGAAGCCAAAATTGCAATAATGAAGACCACGACACCTGCCAGGATCGACAGCGGGAAGATATGAACTAAAGACTGTGTCAAATTGTAAGCAATGATAGCCGTTGCAAACCCAATTGCCAGGGGCAGAAGTACAAAACTGGCAAGAGCACCAACGATGAATCCGAAAAGCCCACCGATCACAAACCCGACAATGCCCAAAACGAGGCCGCCAATTGTCGCGGAAGCGGCAGCGAATACAAGCCCTACTCCGAACAATGCGATGATTCTGATTACAAACCGGCCGGCGAAAATCAATGCCAAAGCGACTACAAATAGAATGAGTGCGGCTGTTACTGAGGCAATCCTTGGGACAATGGTCCCGATAGCTAATTGCGAGTTCAGCGTCAGGAGCAAAAAGATCCAATTCATTGGAGAATGATTACCCGATGCAAATTGCACGTATTTTTCGTTTCCCTCACATTGCGCCACTTATCGGAATAAATCCGAAGGGAGCTTCAGTTAGTCTTTGATTTTTTCGACAAGCGGCTAAGCAGAAGCGCTAACTTTAGTCTCCGCGACTAGTCCGCTTCCTATCAGGGTTAGAACGTACGCCCGGTTCGCGACGACCTGTTGAGTAAGTTGATGATGAAGGAGGGTCGGATTTTGAGCAATTCCGAGAGTGATATTTCCGGAGAACACGAATGTTGCTGAAGCACCAACCGAAAGCGTGTATCCGGCAGTATCTATTACTGCATCAACAGCGCCGTTTCCAAGCATGGTTATGGGGTTTAGCGTCCCATTGGATTGAATGGCGAAAACTTCAGAGATTGAAAGCATCGATGGGAGATTTGAGGTGGGAATAACCCCTCCTGAAATCGAACTAGTTGAAGAAAGATCAGCCAGCCTGAAGACTATCGTCGCGTTGCCCGTATTGGTAACTTTAACCGAAAGCTTGGATGGAGTAAGCACAATGCTATCGATCTGAAACTTAGTTCCGCGCAGGATTTGTATCCACCAAGAAGCAGACTTGATATCATCCCGGTCGCCAATTTTCAAATGCAATGAACTAATTGATTGCGCAGGCACTGTGTACGCCCTAGCAGCGGGAATAAAAGCAAACTCAGGATTAGTGAGATTACCTAGAAGTAATACCGTGGGAGCAATATCTATCACAGCGACTGAAGTTTTGCCTTCGCTGACCGTCACCCCGCCAGAGATTGGCACGAAAAGTACGTGATTCATGTAAACCAGTTCAGCGGTAAAGTTTTGGTTTTGGAATGTAACGATCGCAGAGGTTACATTAAACGCAATCGCATTGAAGTTTCCAGAAGTGATGTTTGCCTGTGCAATGGTCTCGGTCGAGTTGATAACGCTCATGAGATCAATCTGACCTACGGAATCAACCACATGCCATCCAGATACATTCGATGCTCCAGTTACGTGGACACCTAAATTCGCATACGTTATGAAAACGTGGTTAACTCCATTTGGAACTGTTGGGGGGTCTGTCATCAAAACAGCTAAAGCTCCCGAAGGTGAACTAGGCAGAATTGATGTCACAATTTGTTTAGTCAATGAAGTCTCGGTTATAGGAGAATTTGTCACCGCGTTTTGAGAACTGCTATTACTTTGGCCTATAGGTGTTGCAAAAGTAGTCGAGGTCGTATTCAAAACTCCGACGTAAATGGCCCCTGAAACGAGAGCTATTGCGATTATTGCAGCCATCAGGCCGGAAAAAACTAAACTCCTGTTGGAGCTCATGCGTTCCCATGAAACTCCATCCTATTAGAACAAACTATTTTGAACAGGTCAGGTCTTTTTCGTACTCGCTGTTCAATAAGTTGAACACCGAGGTATTGTCCGCTACAATCAGAGGGTTATGATCCAGAGCAAATTCCGATAATTGACTTTGGATGCTCGTTTTTAGAGGCCGGTTCATTCACTGAGGGGGTTCCACTGAGGTTCGTCGATGGGAGTTTGGGAAAGGAACTCTTCGGCGCGTTCCAACGGCTGAATATCTATTCTCTCCCTTTTTGGGCCTTCCATATGTCTTAGCAGAGCAATTAATCGATAAAGCTCTTCAGAGTTCATATTCTCTGCCGCATCAACGACTGTTGAGAAGACTAGAGTCAGCTTCGAATCTGCTCTCCCTCTGAATCCTTCAGATCCAGAATCGTCAAGAGTTGCAATTTCTGAGGATACTGCGCCCGCTCCCTGAGACTGTGACATTATCTCTCGTATCGCATGAACGAGGGTCGCAAGCTCGTCCCGTTTTTGTTCGCCGGCTCTGGTCAATCTATAAAGCATAAGGCGTTCAGCAATTAGCCACAAATCCAGTCCTAGTTCGCTATCAGCGACTTCAAATGCTTCAATTATTTTTTCATATCGTCCATATCTAGACTCGATTGGGATTTCGCTCAATTCGAAATCCTCTTCCTATTCCCCGCCGATACTTTGAATTTCTCTGTTTATCGATTCTAGCAAATCCGCCAAAGGCCGCGAAATCTCCTTCTTGGAGTTGGGATAGTGATTGTCTAACCAAGTATTGAAACGACTCGTTAAGTTCCACATGGCAATCAATGCCTCCGATTCATCGCCATTGCCGCTCCCATCCATTAACTGCAAGAGTGGTAGGATATTTCGGTACTTTCCTATTCTTTCTCCGGCGTCGAGGGCGATACCGACATTCTTGATTTCTGGGCTCGCTTGTTCGATGACGGTCTTTAGTTCTTGTGTAAAGTCGCCGGCAGATGATTTCAGACCAGAAACAGTTTCTTTGAGTTCTGTCAATGCGGTGTCTGCAATAAGTTTGATGTTCTGATCAGAAGTTTCTCTGATATTGTCCAATGTCTTTGCGCCACGTTGCGCCGTTTCTTCTAGTTTTGTTTGTGCCTGATCATTCAAACTTGAAAGTGATGCCATTATCTTCGAACCCAAATTGTCTATCTCATTCAGCGTGCTTTCTCTAATAGCTTTGATTGAAAGCTCGACATTCTGTTTTTCTTTATTGAGGTTGGATATCGATTGGTTCAACTTTAGCTCTTCAGCCAGGAGTTCCTTTAGTTTGGAGGACACTTTGTCTTCGAGCGCTTTGAGGTTCGCCTGGTTTCGAAGCTCGCCCTCGATCGTTCCGAAATCCAAGTTGGAAGTCTTGATAATTTGATGCCAGTCTCTCATCCTCTTGGCATCGATTCCCATCGCGCGCAGTTCGTTGAAAGCCTCGATGTCCGCCTTTTGTTTCGAATATTTCTCCTCGAGCTTCTTGATCAGCTCGGCTTGCGATATCTTCAATGATTCGAATTCTTTTCTGGCGGAATCAATATCGGATTCTACTCTCTTTTTGTTCTCCTCCAATCTTGAGGTCTCTGGTCTAATCCCCAACATTGAGTTGTAATTCAAGAGTATATCCTGTTCGAAACGTGTGTAAGCTTGTTGTGAATCGATCTTATTGTCAGATGATATTTTCGCAATAATGGACCGGAGCCTTTGTATCTGATCAACTCCAAGTCTTGCTTCCTCGAGTTTTTGGACTTCGCTAAGAAGGATTTTTTTATCCTCGAGGTCACGCTTAGTTGAGGAGACTTCTTGTTGCAGTTTTGACTTTTGGGCTTGCAAATCGGAAATCGAATTCAGTTTCGATAGAATCTCCTTGGAGTCAAAATTCCCAGATTTGAGAGCTACCAAGAAATTTTTTATCGCTGGAAGATTGTTAACTTCCAAACCAAGAGAAACGAGTTGTTGCTTAGTAGTGGCGAAATCCTGGACCTTTTGATCGTCAAGCGAATATCTTACCATCAAATCTGACTTTCTCTTTGTTAATTGGGCAATTTGATCCTGAAGGTCAGCGGCCTCTTTTTTCTTTAGGGACAAAGACCTTCCAGTCTCTTCATAATTTTCTTTGAGTTTCTCAAAGACCATTCCATATTTTTTTTCCAGATTTCCTAATTTGGAACTCTGGGCGATTATTTCATTTGGAGTGTATCCTTTTTCCAGAGACCTGGAGTAAACAGAACTAAGAAATTGCTCGAACTCGGGCATGCCCGCACCGAATTTCTGAAGGGCAACCGCTATCTTCCCTCCTTCAATCATATCTGAGAATTCGATCTTGTTCTCGCGCTTGAATCGCGCGACTGCGGCCAAGTCCTTTGTAACATTACTGACGCCGTAATCTTTGGAAACAGTCTCCAGTCCTCTTTGTTCGGCAATGTTTCCGAACTCCTGGACGACACTATCAATCTCTTCGGGCGTCAACTTTGACCCCGGAGGACTCGAACTCCTGGCGTTCTCAAGTTGACTCATGCCCTGAAGGTGGTTTTTCAGGATCACCTTCTTGACTGATTTCGATAGTCCACGCTGCACGAGCAAAGCTGCCCTAAAGTATTATTTTAGAGGTACGATTTCTAGGTCTGAACCAAATATCAAAATCCGAAATCCATCCCTGGTTTTTCTTTCTAGAAACGTTCTCCAGCGATGGAGAATCTTTATCAAGACCCTGTAATCACATACCCTTCGTCGGCATTGTGTTCTTTTCAATTTAGTGAGCCTGGAAGTGACCTTGACATGCAAAAATCCTTGGTCAAAGCTTCGGAAATGATCGGGTTTGGTTATGCAGGATCAATCCGTCAACTATATAGCGGAATAAAAATGCGAAATTTCCCATTAGACCAATAGGATTCTAGTAAAGTAAAGAATGGTGTTAGTTAGATGGCTGAGGTTAGAACGAAACGAAATAAGGAAGAAGACGAAGATAGATATTGTGACTTTTGTGGCGAGAAGCTGTTAGGAGGAGAAACTGCTATTTTTGGGCTGAGAAGAAAATATTGCTCAAAGCAGTGCCAACAGACAGCGTCTCGAAGAAGAACGAGTGCCAGATTGGGCATACCCTCCAGGGTTTCCAAACTAAATCCTCTATATTTCGACTAGATTATACCAAAATAATTCATGTTTCCGGGCATATTCGCAGAATTTCGCGTCTCTCTTTCAGGGACAAAATTTTCTGGCGAGGGCACATCTGAAATTATCCGGTTGCTTTCCTGACGTTTTTCGATTTCGAACGATGGACGTAAGCTTTGCATCATTCGAAAATGATCACGCGCGTGATTAGGAAAACGCAATCGGACATTTGGTCGAATTGATTTTCAGACAATAATTAGAAGGTGTCTTTCATTACATTTAGACGGCCGTGATTTTATTCGATGCTTTATGGCCTGAGGAGATCATAGTTCACATAATACATGGCCTGATATTTGCAAAGTCTTTCCCTGGCGAAACATTTGAAAAATTGGATTCATTTAGGCAGATTTAGAACAGGAATTGAGCGTCAGAATCAAAAAACTTCAAAGCTTTTGAAATCACGATTTTTCGATTTTCATAATCGAGCTTCTAATGTATATAGTACTAGATTAAGTCTGTTACACGTCCTAAAACAAATGGTCACGTACAGTTTTTGCGAGCGGTGCGGCCACGACGACGAAATCTCATATTGTTCAAATCACAAACAATTCCTTTGCCTAACTTGCGATTGGCAGCTTCATGAGAATGAAATGAGACGGATCATAGATTAGGCCAAGATACAATAAGATCGAAACAAATTACGCCAAATAAACTAGTTTGGTTTAGTCAGAAAACTCGGTAGTTTCCTTGGTTAATACTCGACTCTTAGAGATCAATCATTTTCTGGCCAACGGAGATGACGCGCCCGTCGTCCTATAAATTCTACTTCTCCTGTCCTCGAAATTCGGATGTTCCGTGATGAGCTTGTTTCGTAACAAAAGTTCCAGCGCCTTTTGCACAGTCCTCAGTGGAAGCCGGGTCATGGTGACGAGCTGCTGTTGGTCAACGGGTTGGTAATTTCTTATGGCGAAAAGGACGAACTTCAGGGAAGGTCCGCCAGCTACGTTTCTCTGGGGCCGATCGACGCCAAATGTATCGAATCTGAGCCCTTGCCGCTCTGATTCAAGCACAGCTACTGAAGTAAGTGGGATATTCCCGAGATTCACGTCGGATCCCAGCTCCAAGATCAGAGAAGCTTGCTGTGTTTCGCTGGGTGCCTCAAAGATAATCTCCTTCTGGTTAATGCGATTTGTAATCGACCTCAAATCGTTCCACTTGATTCCCCCCGTATCATCAAAGATTCCAACCCCCCTTCCCCTTTCACGCCCTTCGAGAACGACTTTGATCGGACTCAGTGTTAGGGCAGCTTCGATCTGAGATATTGTTTCGGCCGTGGATAATTGACTCGACGGGTCTTTTTTTCCTACTGCGACTAGGATTTCAAAGCCGTGGGATTTTGCTTCTTTTGCTATTCTAACCTTCTCTTCTTGTGAGATGTCAATTATCCCGTCTGAAATCTCGACGGCGTCAAATCCTAGTTTGTGGATTTTCCTCAAGGTCGCATCAAGGGTGTTGTGGAATATTGAGTGTTCCAGCAAAGTTCCTGAAGTCGAAACTCGAATCCCGTTTTTTCTGAAATACTTGATCCTGGAGACAAGCGCCTCCTCCTTCCAAACCAATGGAAGGCCCCAGCCAATTTCTACAATATCCACATATCCGGAAATTTGGTCGAACTCTTCTCTTATCAGTCCATAGAGCCGATCAATGACCATTGTAATTCTCGTAGAGAGTCTACGCCTATTTTGTTCGCTCAAAGTAGACTCGCCCTTTATTTCCAACGATCTGAAGGAATCTCCATCGTCAGAAAATTCTGACATTCTGAGCGAAACCGGACATAAACTACAGGCGATCGGATCTTCTTATTCAAAATAGATTCGGCAGTTTGCTTCCAAATCGGATTATTTATGCGAATTGTCCGCAAAATGAGGAGAAAAGCTATGAGGTTGCATGTAATTCTTGACGCCTCAAGTGAATCATCGATTTTTCCAAGAATTGGAAACAAATTCTTTTCCTTAAGAGAGAGTGCTTTGAAAATCTTCTGCTCTAATTGATTCAGCCAGAAAGAGATCTCGTTATTCCAGAATCAAAGCAAGTTTTATTTCTTTTGATTGACCACTATCAACAAGATCTGAAAGCCTAAATTTTTTCATCGGCGTGGTTCCAAATTAGATATGCATCGAATTTCGATACGACTAATTGTATAATTATATATAATCACAAATCCGTTTTCATATTTTATCATGCCGCAAACTACCACCCAATCAAAATACACTACAGTTTCTATTCCAATAACTTTGCACGACCGAATTGAGAAAATGATTATCAAGAAAAGTGGATTCAAATCAGTCTCTGATTATGTTACGTATGTTTTGCGTGAAGTTGTAGCTATGCACGAAACGAAGGATGTCCCCGAGCCTTTCACAAGTACTGATGTTGAAGAAATTAAGGCGCGTCTCAAAGCTTTGGGCTATCTCTAAAGGAGAAAAGTGATTTTCAAATGGCGTTATCTCCTCATGGCGGAAGGCTGGTTCAAGTTAGGGCTATCGAAGGTTCGAATGAAAAAATCAAGGAGCTATCCGAGAATTCCAGAATTAGAGTTTCTGAAGAAACAAGGGTCCAGATGCTCAACATCTCGAATGGTGTGCTGAGCCCCGTCACGGGATTTATGGGAAAGGCCGATTATGAGAACGTGATCGAGAATATGAGACTTGCTGACGACACGCCCTGGACGATCCCGGTTTTACTTCACGTTCCTGACGATTTTGTTGCGGGCACTAGCGATGAAATTACGCTCGTTGATGACAACACGAGACCTCTCGGCATTCTAGAATTTGAGGAACTTTTCTCCATCTCCAAGAAAGAGTATGCGAAGAAAGTCTTTGGAACTGAGGAAGAGGCTCATCCAGGAGTCGCCAAAGCCTACGCGTCCTCGGATCGGGTTGTTTCAGGCAAACTGAAGTCCGTTGCTAGATTGGACGCCGGAGGATTTGAGAACTATACACTCAGCCCGAAAGAAACCCGAGTTCTTTTCGTGGAAAAGGGCTGGAAAGATGTCATCGCCTTCCAAACGAGGAACGCTCCTCACATCGGGCACGAATACGTTCAGAAGACTGGGCTAGCCTTCGCAGATGGCATTTTCATAAATCCAGTGCTTGGCAAGAAAAAGGCTGGCGATTTCACCGATGAAGTAATCCTCGAGACCTATCAGGCTCTTGTCAAGAACTATTATCCGAAGAACTCTGTTGTCCTGAGCGTCCTTCACTACGAGATGCAATACGCGGGACCAAAGGAAGCAATTATGCATGCGATAATGCGAAAGAATTTTGGATGCAGCCACATCGCGATCGGTAGAGACCATGCGGGTGTCGGAAATTATTACGGACCTTATGCTGCCCATGAAATATTCAAAGAGTTTCCAGATCTCGGAATCCAGGCAGTATTCTTCCGTGAGTTCTTCTATTGCAACAAGTGCGCCGGAATCGCGAACGAGAAGATATGCCCGCATCTTGAATCTGACAGGCTGAGTTTCAGTGGAACAAAGCTGAGGAAAATGTTCCAATCAGGAGAGACGCCGCCAAAGGAATTCATGAGGCCGGAAGTATCCCAAGTCATTCTAAAGTCGAAGACGCCATTCGTTGAATGATCTGAACAATAAATTTGTGGGATGGAATATCAGATGAGCAAGCGAGTAGCAATCATCGGCCTTGATTCCGTGCCACCCGAGATGATGTTTGACAAACTTTTGGACAAACTCCCGAACATTAAACGGATGTATGACAGGGGCATTCACGGAGACCTCGAAACCTGCAATCCTCCAATAACTGTCCCTGCTTGGATGGTTATGATGACCGGGAAAAATCCGGGCAAACTGGGGATCTATGGTTTTAGGCACAGGAGAGGTTTCTCGTACTCTGATGGTTACATCGTCAACTCCACGACGGTGAAAGAGGACACAGTCTGGCAGATGCTGTCTAGGCAGGGGAAGAAATCTATCGTGCTTGGAGTGCCGCCCGGGTATCCTCCAAAGGCGATCGAAGACACGGAGATCGTTTCTTGTTTCATCACCCCGGGTCAGGACAAGCAGTTCACAAATCCTCCAGAGCTGAAGCAGGAAGTACTAGCGGCAGCGGGAGGAAAATACATTTTCGATGTTACCTTTCGCACGGAGGATCGTGAGGCAATAAGGAAAGAATTATTCGAAATGACAGAAAAACGGTTCGATGTCGCGGAGTATCTCGCGAAGACAAAACCATGGGACTTTTTCATCATGCACGAAATCGGTTTTGATCGGTTGCATCACGCGTTCTGGAAATTCTTTGACCCGAAACATCCGAAGTATGTCAAGGGCAACCAGTACGAAAACCTAGACGAGGAGTACTACAAAATGGTCGACGATAGAATCGGACGACTCGTGAAACTTTTCGGTGAGGACACGATAACTTTCATCGTTTCAGACCACGGATCAAAAGGCATGGTTGGCGCGTTTTGCGTCAACCAGTGGTTAGAACAACAGGGATACATCAGCTTCAAAACTAGACCGACGAAGATGACTGACATCGACAAAGCAGAAGTCGATTGGACGAAAACAAAGGCCTGGGGCTGGGGTGGATACTACGCCAGAATATTCTTCAACGTAAAAGGGAGGGAGCCAACGGGCGTGGTTGAACGCAAGGACCTGGAAGCAGAGAAGAAAAAACTCTCGTCTTTGATAATGTCGATCAAGGATAACAATGGAAAGCAGATGAAAAACGTTGTATTCGAACCCGATCAGCTTTATGGCAGAGCGATTGGAGACAAGCCGGATCTGATGGTCTATTTTGACGACCTGAACTGGAGATCGGCTGGGACGGTGGGGCATGACTCGCTCTACCTTTTCGAGAATGACACGGGCCCGGACGATTCCGTGCATTCGATGATGGGTATCTTCATTATGTATGATCCAAGCAAAAATCTGAATTCAAAGATACTGAAAAATGCGAAAATAGAAGACATGGCGCCCACGCTTCTCAAGATGCTGGGAGTCCCCTCCGTGGACGACATGGACGGGCACGTTCTGTCTGAGGTGTTTTCCTAAAGATGACCAGCGTCGCCATGAGCCAAAGCTCGAAGTCGCAAAAGCCTAAGGGCTTTACGATTTGGATGACCGGACTGTCTGGTTCTGGTAAATCCACTCTCGCCGGTGTCCTCAAGGAAAAGTTCGAAACCAGGTACGGCAGATTTGTGGAGATCTTGGACGGAGACGAAATTCGAAAGGGACTCTCGCGAGATTTGGGGCTCTCTAGGGAAGATAGAGAAGAGCACGCTAGAAGGGTATCTTACCTCGCGAAGGTTCTGTCCAGAAACGGTGTAATCTCCATTGTTGCACTAATTTCACCCTACAGGGTTTCACGGGAAAGCGCGAAAGAAACCATTGGCAGCGACAAGTTCGTTGAAGTTTACATCAAAGCATCTCTCGCGAAATGCGAAGAGAGGGATCCGAAGGGGCTTTACGCGAAAGCAAGGAAGGGAGAGATCAAGAATATGACCGGCATATCAGATCCTTACGAGCCACCAGAATCTCCTGACATTACGATTGAGACCGAGCTGGGATCGCCAGAGGAATCGGCGAAAGTTCTGATCCAAGGCTTGGAAAACCTGGGCTTCGAATTGTAGACCGAGCCTATCAATCCTCGGACTCCCGTCCGTCGAGAGCAGGGATCATAGTACTCGACCGGAAATACGAAAGAGATATTTCCATTAAGGAAGGACACTCGCCCGTCGAGTATGTCAAGCACTAGAGCCAGTCCTGCGACCTCAACCGACGAGATTCTGACGCGTCTGCTACTAGACATCAAAGCGCTCATGCTTTTGAGCAACTCGGACCAGTCTCTCGTCAGCCAGGTCGAGGAAAAGATCGCCTCCTCCCACGATGAGCAGATAGCGTCCTTCGTATCGATGCTAAGTTCCAAAAAGAAACCCGAAAGCGGAAGATCCTTCCTGTTCATTGCGCTTGGAGAAATGGTCTTTGCCGCTTTACTATCGGTTCTGGGTCTCGCGCTCCTTGCACCCTCTGTAGCAGGCTTGAGCTCGTCAACCCAGTTATTGAGTTACTTCAGTGAGATAGTCACTGCAATGTCGCCCAACTCTTTTTCAAATCCGATACTACCCATCGGTGCATTTATCCTCGCAGTTTTACTTCTAATCGGCGCTTTCTACAATTTGAGG